>DATCXY010000389.1:0-4817 GCA_036570585.1 Solimonas sp.
AGTTGTGCTGCAGGTCGAGTGGCTCGACCTGCGCGCCGGGAATCTTGCGCAGCAGCACGGCCACCGCGTCACCGTCACCGGTCACGTTGCGCTGCGTGCACGGCAGATGCACGGCGATCTTCGCGTCCAGCGGCTTCAACGCGACGTCCGCTGGCCAGTGGTCGAGCAGGAAGCGATGTGGATCGAGCACGTGCCGGGCGAACGCCGCCGCATCCGTGTCGCCGGGAGCGAGCAACGCGTATTCCTTCAGCGTCGTACCGCAGCCGCTCGCAGCATAAAGAATGGGGGCATCGTCCGCGAACGCCGCGATGTTTTCGCGTACGAGTTCGCGCGCGCGCGGCTGCAGGCCGGCGTGCTGATGCAGTGCACCGCAGCAGTTTTGTTGCGCAGGCGAGCGCACATCAAAACCGCAGCGATCGAGGAGTGCCTTGATCGTATCCAGCGTTGCGTGATCGGCAATCTCGCCGACGCAGCCATTGAACACTTGCACACTCTGCTGGCGCCGGGGTGCGCGCCAGTCGCCGATGTGGTTTGCAGCCGTGCGTGTCGGGACCAGCGACGCCCAGCGGCCGATCCCCTTGCGCCGCAACAGGCCGCTGGTCGCGACCAGCGCCTGCAAGCCGCTGCGTTGATACACGGTGAGCAGTGCTCGTGCGATGCGACGCAGCGTGGCCGAGGTCAGCCACGGCGCGAGCCAGCGCGTCAGTCTTGATGCGGGCACGTATTGCGTGGCCAACATCGCGCGACCGGCGTCGATCAGTTCGCCGTATGGCACCTTGGCCGGACAGACGCGCTCGCAGCTGCGGCAGCTCAGGCAGCCGTCGAGGTGTGACTGCAGCGAATCGGAGTGGCCGATCATGCCGCTGGCGAGGCCCTGCATCAGCATGATGCGACCGCGGGGCGAATCGGCTTCGTTCCGTGTTTCCTGATACGTCGGGCAGTGCGGCAGGCACAAGCCGCACTTCACGCACAGGTCAGCCTTGGCGAGCGGAAAGGCGAAGGTGTTTGGTGATTCAGGCATCGTCGCCAATAATAGACGCTTCCATTTTGGAAACGTTGAATGAACTGCGGCGCTCGGTATTGCGCGCGACGCTCATTCAGCATTTCTCTCGTTCCCCAACCCGGAGTGAATACCCAGTGATGAATGCGAAAGGCTTCGCCGCAGTGGCTTGTCTTGGTTTGATGCCGGCGCTCGCGCAGGCGGCCCCATGGTCAGGCGATGTGGCTCTTGGCTATCTGGCGACAACGGGCAATTCGAAGACGAGCTCGCTCAATGGCAAGTTCAGCCTGATCTATGCGCAGGAGCGCTGGAAGAACACCCTGAGCGCCGCGGCGATCAACACTTACGCAGACAACGAGAGTTCGGCGGAAAGCTATGCCGCCAACGAACAGCTCGATTACAACTTCACGACGCGCGACTATGCGTTTGTCGGGGTCGAGTGGAACAAGGATCTGTTTGCGGCAATCCGCGAGCGCACGTCCGAAACCGCGGGCTATGGCCGCCACGTTCTGATCGGGCCCACGCATTTTCTCGATCTGGAAGTCGGCGTCGGTGCGCGCCAGCAGGAAACCAGTGATATTCCGCGCGAGCGCGAGAACGAATTCATAGAGCGCGGCGCCGCGAAGTACCGCTGGGCGATCACGCAGACCACCTCGTTCACCGAAGCGCTGAAAGTCGAGTCCGGCCCGAGCAATACCTACACCGAGTCGGTCACCGCGTTGAAGCTGCAGATCGTCGGCAGCCTGTTTGCGAATCTGTCGTACACGATCAAGAACAACACGCAGTCGGCACCCGACACCAAGAAAACCGACACCGAAACTGCGGTGACGGTGAGCTACGAGTTCGGCAAGGAAAAACCGTAAGGCGTTGCACGCCGGCGAAAGGCAAAAATGAGCGCAGACAACTACTACCAGCATCACGTGTTCTTCTGTTGCAATCGCCGTCCGCCGGGCGAGCGCACGTGCTGCGCCGACAAAGGCGCGGACCGCGTGCGCGATTACGCCAAGCAGCGCGTCAAGGCGCTCGGACTTTCCGGACCGGGCAAGGTGCGGATCAATCAGTCGGGCTGCCTTGATCGCTGCGAGGAAGGGCCATGCGTCGTCGTGTATCCGGAAGGCGTCTGGTACACGTACGTCGATGAAGAAGATGTCGACGAGATCGTCGAGCAGCATCTGCAGCAGGGGCGGATCGTCGAGCGCCTGCGCCTCAAGGATCGCGGGTGATTCGCGAGGCGCTGAAGATGGGTGATCCGCGCCTGCTGCGCATTGCGCAGCCGGTGCAGGATTTCGCTGCGCCGGAACTGCAGGCGCTGATCACCGATCTGTTCGACACCATGCGTCATCTCGATGGAGCCGGTCTGGCGGCGCCGCAGATCGGCGTCGATCTGCGCGTCGTGATCTTCGGCTTCGCACGCAACGATCGCTATCCCGACGCGCCGGCGGTGCCGGAGACGGTGCTGATCAATCCGCAGCTGACGCCGTTGTCGGACGAGCTGGAAGACGGTTGGGAAGGGTGTCTGTCAGTGCCGGGACTGCGCGGCGTGGTGCCACGCTATCGGCAACTGCAATATCGCGGTTTCGATCGGGAAGGCAAGCCGATCGAGCGCCACGCGGAAGGGTTTCACGCGCGTGTCGTCCAGCATGAATGCGATCATCTCGACGGCGTGCTGTATCCGATGCGCGTGCGCGACTTCACGCGTTTCGGATTCACCGACGTGCTGTTTCCCGGCCTCGACGCGCACGACGACTGAGCACAGCTTTTCGGTAGGAGCGCGCCTTGCGCGCGACTATAGAGGTCGTACACATGGGGGCGGACCGCAATCGTGCAGAGACGCCCTACAGCACCGGCGAATCGATGTTCAACGGCGTCGTATCGTCTTCCTTCGCGTCGTCGGGATCGGTTTGCTTCTTCTTCTCTTCGGCCGCTTCCAGCTCGGTCTTTGGCTCCGCGTTCTTGTCGCGCGTGATCCACACCAGCATGTCGTAGTACGAGCGAATGTTGCCGACATAGATCACCGCCTGATGTCCGCGTGCATAGCCATGTCGCATCTGTGAATACCAGCGACTCTGCGACAGCAGCGGCAAGGTGTGGCGCACATCGAGCCAGCGGTTCGGATTGCCGCCGAGCTTTTCGGTCAGCGCGCGCACGTCGATCAGGTGGCCGACGCCCATGTTGTACGCGGCCAGCGCCATCCAGGTCCGGTCCGGCTCCGGAATATCGACCGGCAGCTGATCGGCGATCTGTTTGAAATAGCGTGAACCACCGGCAATGCTCTGCGCCGGATCGTCGCGGTCGTTGACCTTGAGAAAACTCGCCGTGTCGTTGGTCAGCATCATGATGCCGCGCACACCGGTCGGACTCACCGCGTTCGCGTCCCAATGCGACTCCTGATAACCGATCGCGGCCAGCAAGCGCCAGTCCAGATCGTTCTTTTCGCCAGCCTGCTGGAACGCGGAACGATAGCGACTGAGACGTGTGTCGACGTGCGTTGCCAGCGCCAGCGCGCCTTGCGTGTCGACCTTGTCGACGTGCCCGAAGTAGCGATCCTTGATGCGCGCCATTTCCTCGCTGCCGAGCGTGTCGAAGAATTTCGCGGCGGCGTCGCTGAGGCTGGTGTCCTGACCGCGCCGGAATGCCCAGGCGACGTTCAGGGCATCGGACACGGTGAATGCGGTCCGCAGGTTCGGGTAATAACGCTGGTTGATCTGCAACAGATCCGAATTGACGATCGTGTAATCGAGCGTGCCCTGCGAGACCTGGTAGAGCAGCTCTTCTGCAACGTCCTCGTTGGTCTCGTCCCACTTCAGCTGCGGATAGCGCGACGCTTGCAAGTTGCGCAGCTTCTCGACCGGCGCGCTGTCCTTGACGATGCGCAACACGCCATGCAGATCGCCAAGATTCTTCGGCCGAGGCTGTCCCAGGCGATAGACCAGTTCCGGGACCACCTTGAGCAGCGGCTTCGAGAAGTGCACGAGCTGTTTTCGGCCGTCCGTCTCCGTGATGCTCGCGGCTGCCATATGCACGACGCCATTGCACACCATTTCCACCGCCTCCGGCGTATTGGCGGCCACCACCAGTTCCAGCTTGACGCCCAGCCGGTCGGCGAACGCCTTGGCGAGGTCATATTCGAAGCCAGTCGCCTCGCCGTTCTGACCAATGTAATAGGACGTCGGGCTGTTCACCGTTGCCACGCGCAGCACGCCCAGGGCACGGACTTCCGACATGATCGACTGACGCGGCGAGCAGGTGCCGAGCACCGCAAACAGCCCGAACAGGCCGATCAGGAACACCAGACGCGCCCGCCCGCCGGCGCTGAGTGGTTTTTCTTTTTCGCGGGGAGTAGGTTTCGGGGCCAGGTTCATCTAAAATAGCGGTCTTGGCACTGCGGCCCTTGGACGCCACGCTAGCACAACAGGTTCAGTCGCGCCGCGCACATGCCCGCCGCCACCTGAAGTGCGGACCCGCAAGCCAGACAAGTCCACGGAGAGGTGGCAGAGTGGTTGAATGTACCTGACTCGAAATCAGGCGTACGTGAAAACGTACCGGGGGTTCGAATCCCTCCCTCTCCGCCACAAAACAAAAGAGCCGACTCAATGTCGGCTTTTTTGCTTTGCAGAATTGAAAAGAGGGAGGGATTCGAAGCCGCGGCAGCGGCCGGGCCCGTAGGGGAATCCCTCCCTCTCCGCCACAAAATAAAAGAGCCGACTCAATGTCGGCTTTTTTGTGGCTATAGCAAACTGGCGGGCAACAAAAAACCCCGCAAAAGCGAGGTTCCTGTATTTCCTTCGGAGCACCGGATGCTTCTGCTTGCTGAACT
>DATCXY010000390.1:0-3203 GCA_036570585.1 Solimonas sp.
TCCTCGTGAACGCTGACGTCTTCGAACGGCACGCCGAGACGTTCGGCGATGACCTGCGCCATCGTCGTCTGCGTACCGTGCCCCTGCGAATGCGTGGAGACCACGGCATTGACCTTGCCGGTCGGCTCGATGCGGATATGCGCGGACTCGCTCATCAACACGCCGATGCCGGTGCTGCCGGCGGTCGGCTCGATGTAGGTGGCGAAGCCCAGACCAAGATAGCGCCCTTGCTTGCGCGCTTCCGCCTGCTCGACGCGAAACGCCGCGACGTCGACGTGATCGGTGAGCACCGAGAGACATTCAGCCGGGCTGATGTCTTCCAGTTCCAGGCCCATGCAGGTCGTGCACGGCTGGTCCGTGCGCTTGATCAGGTTGCGGTGACGGATTTCGAGCGGGTCGATACCGATCTGTCGCGCGGCGCGATCAAGCAGCACTTCGCGCGCGAGCGATTCGATCGCCCACGGTCCGCGATACGCGGCAAGTCCGACGGTATTGGTGAACCAGCCGCGCGCGTGAAAATCGAACACCGGCAGCTTGTGCGCGCCCCACAGGAACATCATCACCGCGATGTTGCTGTCGGCGCCCTGCGGATACGCGCCGTTGTTGAGACCGTAATCGGCGTGCGAAGCGATCAGCTTGCCGTCGGCATCGAATGCGGCGCGCAGCTTGATCTCCTGCTCGCGCGCCTGATTCGCGGACGTGAGATTTTCGAGCCGGTCCTCGATCCACTTCAGCGGCCGCTTGAGGATGACGGCGGCGAGCACCACCGCGACTTCCTCGCGCCACGGCTGACCCTTGAGTCCGAACGAACCCCCGACGTCCTTGGCGATCACGCGGATCGACGTCTGCGGCATGTGCAGCGCCTGCGCAAACCAGCGCGCGCACAACTGCGGGCCCTGACACGACAGATAGACCGTCAGTTCGCCGGCGCCCTGCGGCGCGGCAACCACCGCGCGCGTTTCCATCGGCGATTGCGAGATGCGCTGATGATCGAATTCGATCGTCACCAGGTGCGCCGCGCCCGCAAGCTTGGCTTCCAGCTCTTCGTCGGGATCTTCGTTGCCGGTCGCGGCTGCGACATTGGAATCCGTGTCCGGATGCACCAGCGCGCCGGTCCTGGCATCGCTGAGCGTGACGACCGGATCTTCTTCGTCGTACTCGACGACGATCAGGCCCGCCGCGTCTTCGGCGATGTAGCGATCCTGCGCGATCACCATCACCACCGGATCGCCGACATGGGTGACGCGATCGGTCGCCAGCACCGGCACCGGCACCACCGGCGCGGCGAGGAAGAAACTCAGCATGTCGACCTTGAAGCGCGCGAGGTCGTCGGCGGTCAGCACCGCGTAGACGCCATCCAGATCGCGCGCCGCGGAAAGATCGATGGCCTTGATGCGGCCGCGTGCGATCGGGCTGCGATGAAATGCCACATGCAGCATGCCGGGCAGATGCACGTCGTCGGTGTAGACACCGCGGCCGGTCAGCAGGCGCGTGTCTTCGGTGCGCGCCATGCGCTTGCCGATATAACCTTTTGTTTCGACTTTGACGGGCGCGTTCATGTCGCGTCTCCGGTCACGCCGGCAAGCCGGCGCGCGGCGCGGCGGATGCCTTGATAGCCCGTGCAGCGGCAGATGTGACCGGACAGCGAATTCATCACCTTGTCTGGTTCCATGTTCTGCGCATCGCCGGTCAGCGACGCCAGTGTCATGACCACGCCCGGCGTGCAGAAACCGCATTGCAAACCGTGTTCGTCACGCAACGCCTGCTGCACCGGATGCAGCGTGCCGTCATCGGCGGCCAGTCCCTCGACCGTCGTCACTGCGCAGCCATCGGCCTGCACCGCGAGCATCAGGCAGCTGCGCACGGCATTGCCGTCGACGATGACCGTGCATGCGCCGCAGACGCCGTGCTCGCAACCGACATGCACGCCGGTGCAGCCGGCATCGCCGCGCAGGAAGTCGCTGAGCGTCAGGCGGCCTTCGACGGTCGCATTGTGCTTTCTGCCGTTGATGACGAGGTTGATTGGGTGCTGGCTCATACGGCCGCCTTCATCACGATGAACATCCTGAAAATCTCCTCCGTCGCCCTACCCGCACGACTTCCGTCATTGCGAGGAGTCCGAGCGTCGCGAGGGGACGAAGCAATCCAGCGACAGCGCTCGATCAGGCATCGCAGCTGGATTGCTTCGCTGCGCTCGCAATGACGATTCCGCCGATGCGTGCTCATGCGGCGACCCTCACGTCGAGCGCTTCGGTCAGAGCACGCGCGAACGTGCGCCGGCCGACGGTGCGGCGGTATTCGGCGGTCGCGTGCAGATCGTCGAACGGCGCGGTGTCGGCGATCGCCAGTTCGGCGATGGCCCGTGCATCGAGCGTCGCGATCTCCTGACCAATCAGCGCGGCTTCGGCCTGGCGCGCTTTCATCGGCGTCGGCCCCATGCCGAACCAGGCGATGCCGGCGCGCGTGATGCGGCCGTTCTCGACGGTCAGCGCGCCGGTCACGCCGACCAGCGCAAAGTCGCCGGGCCGCTGCGCGATTTCACGGAACAGGCTGACGGTGCCGGTCGGCCATTCGGGATAGTCGATCGCGGTGATCAGCTCGTCCGGCTCCAGCGCCGTGGCGTACGGGCCGAAGTACAGCTCGTCGGCCTTGATCTGGCGCGTGCCGCGCGTCGAACGCACTTCGACCGTGGCGCCGAGCGCGACCGACGTGGCCGGCAATTCGGCGGCCGGTTCGCCGAGCGCGATCGAACCGCCGATGGTGCCGCGATTGCGCGTCTGGTGATGCCCGACGTGGCGCGTCGCCGTGACCAGCAGCGGCTGCACCTGCTGCAGCGTGGCGTCGGCGATCACGTCGTTCTGGCGCGTGATCGGGCCGATGCGCGTGCGCCCGGCATTACGGGTCACGCCGCTTAATCCCTTGATGCGATTGAGGTCGACGAGCACGAACGGCTGGCTCATGCGCAGTGCGAGCAGCGGCATCAGCGTCTGGCCGCCGGCCAGCAGCGTCGCGCCGCCACCGGCGTCGGTCAACAGCTGGCAGACCTCGTCGACCGTCGCGGGCGCGTAGTAATCGAACGGCGCCGGCTTCACCGGTCGCCCTCCCCGCGTTGCGCCACCAGCTGTGCCAGCAGATTGGCGTCAAGCGTGACGATCGGCGCCGCAGTACGGCGCCCGAACTGCACGCCGGCAGCACCGACGATC
>DATCXY010000391.1:0-10485 GCA_036570585.1 Solimonas sp.
CCTCGACGCGACTTACGCCGTCTGATGGCGGCCAGCGGCCTCGCAGTATTCGGTGCGGTCGCGGCCGCGCATGCGCTCGGCGTGGTCAGCCCGGGGCCGGACTTCGCGATCGTCACGCGGCAGTCGCTGGCGCATGGCCGCACCGCCGGCCTGTGGACCGCGGCCGGCATCGGTTGCGGCATCGTGTTTCACGTCAGCTACGGCCTGTTCGGCCTGCACTGGCTGACGCAGACGCTGCCGTGGGCGATGACCGCGATTGCGCTGGGCGGCGCTGCGTTCCTGATCTGGCTGGGCTGCAAGGCACTGAGCGCGCACGTTGCGCCTGCGACCGTCGACGCACCGCCCGTAGCCGCCGCGAGTTGGCAGCGCAATTTCGCGACCGGTCTTGCGACCAATGTTCTGAATCCGAAAGCGACGCTGTTCTTTGTCGCGCTGTTCACCGCGATCGTCACCGGCCCGATCTCGACGACGCTGATGTGGGTGCTCGCCGTATGGTTGCCGCTGACAACCTTCGGCTGGTTCGCGAGCCTGGCCTTGCTGCTGTCTCACGATGGGCTGCGCCGCGCTCTGCGTCGCCACGCGCACCACATCGATCATGCGATGGGCGTGGTGCTGATCGGCCTGGGTGTGTTCGTTGCATTGCGCACGATCGGCGCGTGGATCTATCGTTGAATATCCGTTTGCACATCCGGCCTGCTTCGTTCGCCGCCGATCTCGGGTCGCGCGCAAGGCGCGCTCCTACAATTTTCCGTTATTACGCAACCAGTCGAGTCGTTGCTGCCAGCTTTCGCGCTTGTCGGGCGCCAGGCCCGGCGCATCGATCAACCGCTGCAATGCGGCGGCGTCGGGACGATGCGCATGTCGCAAGGTCCAGTATTCGCGCAGGCTGACGGGATCAGCTGCACGCTCGATCAGCTCCAGCGCATCTCCGGCACGGCAGCGGCCGGGCGCCAGCACGCGGTAGTACCAACCGGCGACACCTTGGTCGGCAACAAACTGGGTCAGGCCGTCAACGCCATAGCGGGCGTCGATCTTCCAGCACGGCGAACGCGGCTGGTTGAGCTGGATGCGCGCCGAACCGAGCGCGTAGACATCGCCGATGCAGACCTCTTCTTCGGTCCACTCGTCCGTTGAAAAATTTTCGCCGATCGACCCGGGCACGAATTGCGCGGCGATCTCCGGAAACCGTGGTGCGAACAGCGCGTAGTTGCGCGCCGGAAAATGATGCAGCGCTTTCTCCGGCCCGCCATGCACCCGCCGATCCGCCTGCGCATCGCTGACGATGCCCTCGAAGCCGATCTCGACCTCGCCGACGACCGCCTGCTTGAAGATGCCGGTGGGCCGCCCATCGCCCGGCATCGCCTGTACCGCTCCGGCAAAGATCTGCGTGACGATGGTTTTCATGGCGCGATTCTCAGGCTCCGTCCGGAAGCCGTAAAGCCGAACTTACGGCTTCTTGGAAATTGCGCGCCACAACATTTCGAACAAAGGATTGGCTTGCGCGGTCAGCGATTCCTTCATGCCGCGGTGCACCTGCATCTGCAGCAGCCGCGCCATCGTGCCCATGATGAAATCGAGCACATACTTTTCATCGACCTCATCGGTGATCACGCCCTTCTCGCGGCCTTCATGCAGAACCTTGAGAAAGGTGCTGAACAACTGCGGATTGTCGAACTGCTCGTGCTTGCGCCAGGTGTTGACGTAGACCGAGCTCATCTGCAGCTGCATCAGCTTCGGGTTCTTCTCGTAGAAGTCGAGCGTGACCCAGAACACCTTGCGCAAGCGTTCCTTGTAGTCCTCGATGCCCTGCAGGTGATCGATCATCCGCACCGCAAGCTTGCCGAGCCAGATATCGAGACTGGAGAACAACAAGGCTTCCTTGCTGCCGTAGTACTTGTAGATGGTCTGCAACGAGACATTGGCGGCGCGCGCGATCTCGATCAGGCCGACGCGATGAAATTCGCGCTCGGAAAACACATCCAGCACAGCCTGCTCGATGCGCTCCTTGGTCGCGGCATCGAGCTGCGAACGATCGCTCACGACTACATCACTCCGGCGCATGAAAATATCCTTTTAGTAAATATCCTTACTGCGTATTTCTCGAGCATCCGCATGGCCGCGCATTGACCACCTTCCCTGCGCTGGATACAGTGGCCGGCGAATTCACGTGGTCGCGCAACAGCGTCCACGCCCGCATTCCGAATCGTGGAATGCATAGATGGTAATTTTAATTACCCTCATTGGCAAGCTCCGGAGCGCCATGACTGACGCATTGATCTACGACGCGGTACGCACCCCGCGCGGCAAGGGAAAGAAAGATGGCAGCCTGCATCAGGTGACGCCGATCGAACTGATCGCGACCTGCCTGCGCGCGATCGAAACCCGCAACCATCTCGACACTTCGCTGGTCGATGACGTCGTGCTCGGTTGCGTCACGCCGATCGGCGAACAGGGCGCGGACATCGCGCGCGTCGCCGCGCTGTATGCCGGCTGGGCGGAGACGGTGGCTGGCGTCACGCAGTCGCGTTTCTGCGCGTCCGGCCTGGAATCGGTGAACCTCGCGGCGATGAAAGTGATGTCCGGCTACGAGGATCTGGTCGTGGGCGGCGGCGTCGAAAGCATGTCGCGCTGGGCGATGGGTTCCGATGGCGGCGCCTGGGCGATGGACCCGCGCGTCAACCAGGCGACCGGTTTCGCGCCGCAGGGCATCGGCGCCGATCTGATCGCCACGCTCGAAGGATTCTCGCGCCGGGATGTCGATGCGTTCGCGGTGCGTTCGCAGCAGCACGCCAGCGCCGCCCGTGCAGACGGCCGCTACGCAAAATCGCTGATTCCAGTGCGCGATCTCAACGGCAGGATCGTGCTCGATCACGACGAATACATTCGCCCTGACACGACGGTCGACAGTCTCGGCCAGCTAAAACCCTCGTTCGCGCAGATGGGCCAGATGGGCTTCGATGCCACGGCACTGCGCAAGTACACGACCATCGAACAGATCAACCACGTTCACCACGCTGGCAATTCGTCCGGCATCGTCGACGGCGCCGCCGCGGTATTGATCGGCAACAAGAAGATCGGCAAGAAGCTCGGCATCAAGCCGCGTGCGCGGATCCGTGCGGCGGCGGTGATCGGCTCCGAGCCGACGATCATGCTGACCGGCATCGCGCCAGCCTCGCTCAAGGCGCTGAAGAAGGCCGGCATGAACGCGTCGGATATCGATCTGTTCGAGATCAACGAGGCCTTTGCCGCCGTCGTGCTGCGCGCGATCCGCGATCTGCAGATCGACCCGGACAAAGTCAACGTCAACGGTGGCGCGATCGCCCTCGGCCATCCGCTCGGTGCGACCGGGGCGATGATTCTCGGCACGCTGCTCGACGAACTCGAACGCCAGGACAAGCAGACCGGCCTGGTTTCGCTGTGCGTCGGCGCCGGCATGGGCATCGCCACGATCATTGAAAGATTGTAAGAGCGGCTCCTGGCCGCGACCCCAGCATCTGTCGCGCGCAAGGCGCGCTCCTACAAGACATGGAATCCATCATGACCGCAGTCAAATTTGAACAGGGTGCCGACGGCATCGTCACGCTGACACTCGATATGCCCGGCCGTTCGATGAACGTGCTCAATGACGAACTCAGTGCGCCACTGGCCGATGCGATTGCGAAGATCGAAGCCGACGCGTCGATCAAGGGCGTGATCGTGACGTCCGGCAAGCAGGAATTTCTCGCCGGCGCCGACATCGAGAAGGTGTTCGCGATGACGGATGCCGACAAAGCTTATGCGCTTTCCGAAGACTTCAAGGTATTCCTGCGCAAGCTCGAAACCTGCGGCCGGCCGGTGGTTGCGGCGCTCAACGGCACCGCGCTCGGCGGCGGTCTGGAACTCGCGCTCGGCTGCCATTACCGCGTCGCGATCGACAACCCGAAAGCACAGTTCGGCCTGCCCGAATCCAAGCTCGGCCTGTTGCCGGGCGGTGGCGGCACGCAGCGCCTGCCGCGACTGATCGGCATTCAGGCGGCGCTGCCGCTGATGCTGGAAGGCAAGACGCTCAAGCCGGCGCAGGCCAAACAGCAGGGCATCGTCCACGAACTCGCGGCCGACCACGACGACATGATGGCGAAGGCGCGCGCGTGGATCGCCGCCAATCCGCAGGCAATGCAGCCCTGGGACGACAAGAAGTTCAAGTGGCCGGGCGGTGACTCGAAGAGCCCGGCGAATGTGCAGATGTGGGCCGTCGCGCCGTCGATGGCCAGCGCCAAGAGCTGGGGCAACTATCCGGCGATCGGCAACATCATGTCCTGCGTGTTCGAAGGCGGCCTCGTCGACTTCGATACCGCCTGCCGGCTCGAATCGCGCTACTTCGCGAACTGCGTCGTCTCGCAGGTCTCGAAGAACATGATCGGCTCGCTGTGGTTCCAGCTCAACGCGATCAACAAGGGCAAGTCGCGACCGGAAGGCTTCGGGCGCGCAAAGATCGACAAGCTCGGCATCCTCGGCGCCGGCATGATGGGCGCCGGCATTGCATACGTATCGGCCAAGGCCGGCATTGAGGTCGTGCTGCTCGACACCACGCAGGATGCCGCCGACAAGGGCAAGGCGTATTCGACCGGACTGCTCGACAAGGATCTGAAGAAAGCTCGCATCACGGTCGAGGGCAAGGAGCAGTTGCTCGCGCGGATCAAGGCGACCACGGTCTATGACGATCTCAAGGGCTGTGACCTGATCATCGAAGCGGTATTCGAGGACCGCACCGTCAAGGCCGACGTCACCAGGAAGGCCGAAGCGGTGCTGGCCAAGACCGCCATCTTTGCATCGAACACCTCGACGCTGCCGATCACCGGACTGGCGCAGGCCAGCGAACGGCCGAAGAACTTCATCGGCCTGCATTTCTTCTCGCCGGTCGACAAGATGCCGCTGGTCGAGATCATCAAGGGCAAGAAGACCTCGCCGGAGACGCTGGCGCGTGCATTCGACTACGTGCAGCAGATCAAGAAGACGCCGATCGTCGTCAATGACTCGCGCGGCTTCTACACCTCGCGCGTTTTCGCGACCTACGTGATGGAAGGCCTCGCCGCGCTGCTCGATGGCGTGCATCCGCGTTCGATCGAAGTCGCTGGCCTGCAGGCTGGCATGCCGGTCGGTCCGCTGGCGTTGCAAGACGAGGTGTCGCTGTCTTTGTCGCTGCATATCCTCGATCAAACGCGCAAGGATTTCGCCGCCGAGGGCAAGGCGTACGCCGGCCATCCGGCGAATACCGTGATCGAGAAGATGGTTCGCGAGCTCGACCGTCCGGGCAAGAAGGCCGGCAAGGGCTTCTACGAGTATCCGGCGGCAGCGCCGAAACACCTGTGGGAGGGCCTGACCGCACAGTTCCCGGTTTCCGCGGAACAGCCCGCGCAGGCTGAGCTGATCGACCGCCTGATGTTCGCGCAGGCGATCGAAGCGGCCAAGTGTTTCGAAGAAGGCGTGGTCGAAACCGTCGCCGACACCAACATCGGCTCGATCTTCGGCTGGGGTTTCGCGCCACATCAGGGCGGCGCACTGCAATTCATCAATGCCTACGGTGTCGCGGCCTTCGTCAAGCGCGCGAAGATGCTGGAAAAGCGTCACGGCACGCGTTTCAAGCCCGGCAAGCTGCTGCTCAGGATGGCCAAGGATAATCAGACCTTCGTCTGAGGTTACGCCTTGGCCTGAAGTTGCGCCGCAGAAATTCGCCGTGCGCATCCGCTCCTCGATACACCGCGCCTGACGGCGCGGCACTCGGGATGAGCGGGGCATCGTGCCGGATCGATGCCGGTTTGTTCTGATCCCCATTCGCAGCGGTGCCGCTGCATGGCCTGCGCTGCGGCCATGGTGAGGCGGCGTCAATCGCGCAACAGTGAGTGTTCAAACTTTTGGAGATTCCCATGTTCAAGGCGCTGATGAAGTGGATGCAGGCCAACAAGATCCTGCCGCAGATTTCGGATACCGAACGCCAGGCGCTCGAAGCCGGTTCGGTCTGGATCGACGGCCAGTTCTTCGCCGGCAGAGCGGATTTCGCCAAGGTGCTTGCCGAGCCATACGGCCAGCTGAGCGCCGAGGAGCAGGCCTTCATCGACGGGCCGTGCAACGAATTGCTGGCGATGTTCAATCGCTTCGATGTCCAGCGCACGAAGCGCATCCCGGACGAAGTCTTCGAGTTCGTCAAGCAGAAAGGCTTCATGTCCTTCCTGATCCCGAAGCGCTACGGCGGCCTGGAATTCTCGACGCTGGCGATCTCGACGATCATGGCCAAGCTGTCGGCCTACAACGGTGCAGTCGGCACGTTGATCGTCATTCCGAATTCGCTCGGTGCCGCCGAGTTGATCAAGCACTACGGCACGCAGAAACAGAAGGATGACTATCTGCCGAAGCTCGGGCGCGGCGAATACATCCCCTGCTTCGGCTTGACCGAACCGACTGCCGGTTCCGACGCCGCCAGCATCAAGGCCGAGGGCCGCGTGTTTCGCGATGCCGACGGCACCCTCAAGCTCAAGCTCAATTTCCGCAAGCGCTACATCACGCTCGCACCGATCGCCAACCTCGTGACGCTGGCCTGCCGCGTGCACGATCCCGAAAATCTCCTGGGCAAGGGCGAAGATGTCGGCATCACCTGCGTGATGATTCACGAAGGCACACCGGGCTTCACGCACGGCGATCATCACGATCCGATCGGCGATCCGTTCTACAACGGCCCCCTGCTCGGCAAGGACGTGGTCGTGCCAGTCGACAACATCATCGGCGGTGCGGAATACGCCGGCCAGGGCTGGCGCATGCTGATGGAACAGCTCGCCGGTGGCCGCATGGTGTCGTTGCCGGCCGGCGCGGTCGGCGCCGCACGCGTCGCATCGGCAATGACCGGCGCGTATTCGGTCGTGCGTCAACAGTTCGGCATCTCGATCGGCCACATGGAAGGCATCGAGGACAAGGTCGGCAAGATCGCCGCGCTGTCGTACATGATGGAAGGCGCACGCATCTTCGGCTGCACGGCGGTCGACAATGGCATCCAGCCGCCGGTCGTCTCGTCCGTGATGAAGGCCTACACGACCGACATCAGCCGCCAGCTGATCAGTGATGCGATGGACGTGTTCTCCGGCGCCGGCGTCATGCAGGGTCCGAACAATATCGTCGGCATGATGTACAAATCGGCGCCGGTTTCGATCACCGTCGAGGGGGCCAACATCATGACGCGCACGCTGATGATCTTCGGCCAGGGTGCGACGCGCTGTCATCCATACGCACTCAATGTCGTGCACGCGGTCGAAAACGACGACGTACCGAAATTCCGCAAGAACCTGCTCGGCTGGATCGGTCATTTCATCGCTGGCGTCTTCCGCGCCGAATGGCATTTCCTGACACGCGGCACGTTCGTCAGTGTGCCGGACGTCGCGCCGGAAACGCGCAGCTATTATCGCCGCCTTGGCTGGTCGGCAGCACGCTTTGGCGTACTCACCGATCTGGCGATGTTCGCGATCGGCGGCAAGCTCAAGGCGCGCGGCAAGCTGACCGGCCGCTACGCCGACGCGCTGGCCTGGCAGATTCTTGCGCTCGGCGCGCTGCGTCGCTTTGAAGCCGAGGGCCGCAAGGCCGAGGACCTGCCGCTGGTCGAATACGCCTGCCAGTACGCACTCGCGCAGGTGCAGGATGCATTCGTCGGCATCTACCAGAACTTCGACGGTCCGCTCGGCGCATGGATGAAGACCATCGGCGTTTTCGAAGCACGGGCCAATCCGGTCGGCGCACTGCCCAAGGATGATCTGTCGGTACGTGCCGCGCGCGTGATCCAGCAGTACGGCCCGCAGTACGAGCGCCTCGCCACCAACGTGTTCGTGCCAACCGACGACAAGCTCGGCATGGGCCGCTTGCTGCAGGCGTTCAAGCTGGTCAGCGCGGCACAGCCGGTATACGACCGCGTCGTCCACGCCCAGCGCAGCAAGCAGCTGCCGCGCGGCCCTGCGCCGGAGGAGATCGCCGATGCCGCCGTGCAAGCCGGCATCATCAATGTGCAGGAAGCTCAGCTGCTGAAAGATTCGCAAGCCGCCCGGCTCGAAGCAATCGAAGTCGACGTCTATACACCGGAACAGTATTTCGGCGTCATCAACAGCAAGAACGACGGCATCGAATACCGGATGGCCGTCAACAGCTGATCGCGTCTGGCGCGGCCCGCTTCATGCAAATGAAGCGGGCCTTTTTGTGCCCGATAAAAATTTCCGCTCGACGTAAACCCATGCCGGCTTTCGCGCATCTCACTACCGAGACGCGGACAAGGCGAGGCGCAAAGCAGCAGCGCCGTCGCTGCGCCACGCCATTCCAGAAACAGCATGGGGAATTCGACATGAATGCATCGACACTGAACAAATTCACGATCAGCGGCATCGCAGCGGTGCTCCTGTTGCCGTGGCTGAGCGTCGCCGCGGCCGGCGAATCGGCGAACGCACCGCACGCCCCGGTCGTGCTCGATCGGCACAGCGCACTCGGCGCGAACGACTGCATCAGCCTTGGCAGCGACCGGCGAATGACGGAAGCCATCACGCCAGTGCTGCGCAATCGCTGCGATTACGCCGTCAGCGTCTCGTATTGCGTCGCCGACGACGGCGCCGCTGTGCGCGCCTGTGATACCGGTTCACAGCGCATCACGAAAACGCTCGGCGCACACGAAATGGTTCGCATCGAAGCCACCGATTACAACATCGTCAACAAAGACATCAACTGGATCGCCTGTCGCTCGTACGCGGGCGTCGTCAGCACGTTCAGTCAGGACGGAACGCGTGGCCAATGTCTGCCGGACAACACGATGCAGGCGACGACGCAGACAAGATCGGTATTGCGCTAGTGCATCACGCTCATCGCGGTACTGCCCACAGCAGCGTCGCCGCGTGACCTCGATAGGGTCGCCAGGCTTCGGCGAGCTGACGCAGTTCGCGCGGGGTCGCGACGCCAGCGGCACGCAGCAAGCCGATGTCGCTGTCCGGAAACGCATCCGGATCACGGCCAAGGCGGATCGCCAGATACGCACGCGTCCACGGACCGAATCCCGGCAGCGCGGCAAGCTCGCGATCGAGGTCCGGCCACGATCTTGAGTCGAGGCGAACCTCATCGCGCGCAACCGCCGCCGCGAAACCACGGATTGCGGCAATACGCTTGCCCGGCATGCCGATCGCGGAGAGATCGCTGCCGGCGACGGCCGCTGGCGTCAGTTCGCCGCAGCGTGCGATCAAACGCTTCAGCAAGGTACGCGCCGCGACAACGGTGACCTGCTGGCCGATCAGCGTGCGGATGCAGAGTTCGAAGGGCGACCAGCAGCCGAGCGGCCGAAATCCAGGACAGCGGGCGATGCGCGCTGCCAGCATCGGACTGCGTGTGAGCGCCGCTTCGATCGCGTCACCGTCATGCTGCGGTGAAAAGAGCTGCGTCACACGCGCACGCGCTTCGGCTCGCGACAAGCCGTCGCCCGTCACCATGAGAACGCCGCGCGTTTCGTCGTAAGTGACCTTCAGATGATGATCGCGACCGACACGCGCATAGCACGACGACTCGATCGTCTCGAAACCTTCGATCAGCCGCGACTCGAAGTACCCAAGCAGTGCCGGCCACGGAAACGGCTTGCGGACGGCGATCTTGAACGGCAATCCCTCCGTCGTTTCAGCGCGAATCACGATGCGCGCGCTCCTGGTCGATCAGCACGCGCTTGCGTTCCAGCCCCCAGCGATAGCCGGACAGCGCGCCATCACCGCGGATCACGCGATGGCACGGCACCAGCAATGCGACATGGTTGGTCGCACACGCGCGCGCCACTGCACGCACGGCCTTCGGCTTGCCGATCGCCGCCGCAACTTCGGTATACGAGCGCACTTCGCCGTACGGAATCGTCTGCAGATATTTCCAGACTTCAAGCTGGAACGCGGTGCCGCGCGTGTGCAACGGCAGATCGAGCTGCGGCTGACGACCCGAGAGATGTTCGCCAAGCCTGCGCATCCAGTCCGCGAATTGCGCCGCTTGCGAGATTGCCATTGCGTCGATACGCGCCGCCGGGTATTCGCTCTGCAGCGCGGCAAGCAGCGCCGCTTCAGCATCGCCGAACTGCAGAAAACAGATGCCCCGGTCGGTCGCACCGATCAATACGGTGCCGAGCGATGTCTGACCGGCCGCGTATGAAATCATCACGCCCTGCCCGCCCGCGCGGTATTCGGCCGGCGTCATGCCGAGCCGGGTGTCGATCTTCTCGTAGACACGACTGCCGGAGCCATAGCCAGCTCCGTAGATCGCATCGCTCACCGACGGTGATGCGCGCAGCTCGCGACGCAGGGTCTTCAGCCGGCAGGCTTCGGAATATTCCTTCGGACTGAGGCCGACGATCGCCTTGAAGCGCCGCTGGAAATGGAACGGACTCAGCTGCGCGCGTTGTGCGAGCGCGGCAAGTGGCAGCTTGGTGTCGGCATGCGCTTCGATATAGCGACAGACCTCGGCGAT
>DATCXY010000392.1:0-16288 GCA_036570585.1 Solimonas sp.
GCGCGTGATTGGCATTGATATCTGGCGCAGTGAGGATCAGGCGCGTAACAGCCCGGAGGCGACGTTGCGCA
Source organism: Solimonas sp. (assembly GCA_036570585.1). Lineage (GTDB taxonomy): Bacteria > Pseudomonadota > Gammaproteobacteria > Nevskiales > Nevskiaceae > Solimonas. The sequence continues at coordinate 72 of DATCXY010000392.1, forward strand.
ACATGCGGCTGGAAGGCGTCAGTGAGCGCGTCGAGGTCCGTACAGCCGATGCGCGCGACCTGCCGTTCGATGCCGGCAGCTTCGATGTCGTGATCTCCAGCTGGGCATTGCATAACATCGCAGGACGCGACGAGCGGCAGCGTGCGCTGATCGAAATCGTGCGCGTACTCAAGCCGGGTGGACGGCTGCTGCTGATCGATATCCGCCATGGCCATGAGCACGCCGCGATCTTGCGCGAGTGCGGGATGGCTGCGGTACAGGTCAGCGCACCGAGCTTTCTATTCGTGATCCCGACGCGCGTCATCACGGCGCACAAGCTTTCATGAACACCAGCGGCAGTGTGCGGGCAGCGTTCAGCGGTGACGCGGCATAAGACCTGCTGATCCGACGGGAGAGGCGAGGTGGAGATCGCGGCGACGCAGACCGGCGATGATGCGCACGAAGACCCGCGCTTCAGCGACGTACCGTCACGGCTCGATCGCTTGCGGTGGTGCCGCTTCCATACGCTGGTCGTGGTCGCGCTCGGCATTACCTGGATACTCGACGGGCTCGAAGTGACGCTGGCCGGCGCGGTCAGTGGCGCATTGAAGGCCAGTCCGACACTGCGCATGGACGACGCACTGGTCGGTCTGTCGGCGAGTGCCTATGTGCTCGGCGCGGTGCTCGGCGCCTTGCTTTTTGGATGGCTCGCGGACCGGTTCGGACGCAAGAGGCTGTTCACGATCACGCTGCTGCTGTACCTGCTGGCAACGACCGCGACCGCGTTCGCGCCAAACTTCGCGGTGTTCGCGTTATGCCGGTTTCTGACCGGTGCCGGCATTGGCGGCGAGTACTCGGCGATCAACTCGGCGATTCAGGAGTTGATTCCGGCGCGCTATCGCGGCCACACCGACCTCTTGATCAACGGCAGTTTCTGGCTCGGCGCGGCGCTCGGCGCGCTGGGTGCGGTGGTGCTGCTCGACCCGGCGTTGCTGCCGCCCGACATCGGCTGGCGTGTCTGCTTCGGCATCGGCGCGCTGCTCGGCTTCGGCATTCTGCTGCTGCGCCGTTTCGTGCCGGAAAGCCCGCGCTGGCTGATGATTCGCGGTCGCGACCACGAGGCCGATGTGATCGTGCGCGACATCGAGCGTATCGCGGGCGGCCGCCACGCGTCGACGCCGATCGTTGCAACGCCGTTGCAAAGCCGTCAGCGCGATTTCGGCTTCGTCGATCTGGCACGCAGCCTGTTCCGCCTGTATCCGCGCCGTTCGGTGGTCGGGTTGGTGCTGATGAGCGCGCAGGCATTCTTCTACAACGCCATCTTCTTCACCTACGCACTGGTGCTCGGCACCTTCTTCGGTGTGCCGGCCGATCGCATCGGCCTGTACATCCTGCCATTCGCAGCCGGCAATTTTCTTGGCCCCTTGCTGCTCGGCGGCCTGTTCGATCGCATCGGCCGGCGGCCGATGATCAGCTTCACTTACGCGATGTCCGGGGTATTGCTGCTGATCACGGCGTCCCTGTTTTTTGCCGGTGCTGTCGACGCCCGCGGCCTGACGATCGCCTGGTCGGTGGTGTTCTTCTTCGCTTCTGCCGCGGCAAGTTCGGCGTATCTGACGGTCGGCGAGAGTTTTCCGCTCGAAGTGCGGGCGCTGGCGATTGCGGTGTTCTACACGCTCGGCACCGCGCTCGGTGGCGTGGTCTCGCCGTGGCTGTTCGGCGTGCTGATTGCGAGCGGCGGACGTGGCCACATAACGGCGGGCTATGTGTTCGGCGCGACACTGATGTTGTTTGCAGCGGCCATCGCGTGGCGACATGCGTTTGCAGCCGAGCGGCGCTCGCTCGAAGACTGTGCGGCGCCGTTGTCCGGCGCGCACTGAAAGTGGAGGCGCAATCTCAGCGCAAGCAGTAGACGATGATTGCGGTGATGATCAGCACGAACGCGGCGGCGATGCGCGCACTGGTCGGTACGCGCGGCAGGTCGTTGCCGTGACGGATGACGGCAATGCGTGCATCGTCCACACCCGGACGATCGGCGGCGCCGAGTACGCGCATCCAGATCAGCGTGAACCCCGCGGTGGCGGCGAACACCACGCCGGCAATGATCGTGAAGTGCAGGCCGAAAAGGTCGGCTTCGCGCGCCGCGAACAGCGCCGCACTGAACAGGTGCCCGCAGATCAGGCCACGCAGCGCCGCGTTTGCGCCGAGCCTGCGCATCCACAGACCCATCAGGAAGATCGCGACCAGCGGCGAGGCGACGAACGCGAACACTTGCTGCAGATACATCCACAAGCCCTGGAAGTGCTGGATCATCGGCGCCCAGCTTGCGGCCAGTAGCGTGATCACCAGCGTCGCGATGCGGCCGGTCCGGACCAGCTGGCCTTGCGTCATCGCCGGTCGGTACGGCTGCACGAAGTCGAGCGTGATCAGCGTCGCCGCCGAATTCAGCGTGGCCGAGCAGGTCGACATCAGTGCCGCGATCAGGCCGGCAAGGATCAAACCGGCGAGACCGCTCGGGGCGAAATGCGTGACCATCGCCGGGAACACCTGATCCGGATGTTCGAGGCCGGGCAACAGCGTGATCGCCATCACGCCGGGCAGGGTCATCAGGAACAGCGGCAGCAGTTTCAGCAGCGCGGCAATCACCGACGCATGACTGGCGGCGCTGATGTCGCGCGCGCCGAGCACGCGCTGCACGACATACTGGTTCATCGTCCAGTAGTAGAAGCCGACGATCGGCAGGCCGGTCAACAAGCCCAGCCACGGCACGCCTTCATCGTCGAGCGGGCGAATCAGCGACAGATGTTCCGGCGATACCGATGCGGTGACCGCGGCCCACGAATGATCGAATTTGCCGAACACGATCCACGACAGCGCCGCCGAACCACAGAGCAGCACCAGCGCCTGCATCACGTCGGTGTAGACAACTGCGCGCAAACCGCCGGCGGCCGTGTACAGGCCGGTGAAGATCGCGATCGCGAACGTGGTTTCCCACATGCCGAGAGACGGCACGAAGGTGGTGATGATCAGGGCGCCGGCGTACAGCGTGCCGGCGGTATCGAGCACGATCGACAGGAACAGGGTGACCGCCGACAAATACTTGCGCAGGCGTGGATCGAAGCGGCGTTCCATCAGCTCCGGCATCGTCGTCACGCGCGCACGCATCAGCACCGGCAGCACGAAGAACACGGTAAACATCAGCACGACGCCGGCCATCCACTCGTAGTTCGCCGCGGAAATGCCGGTGCGGTATGCAGCGCCCGGCAGCCCGATCATGGTGTCGGTCGAGACGTTCGCCGCGAACAGCGAGAAGCCGACCGCGACCGGGCCGAGCGTGCGTCCGGCAAGGAACAGATCTTCCGATGTGGTCTTGCCGCGTGCGGCCCAGGCCGCGATCGCCAGCGTTGCAAGAAAGTAGAGGCCAATCGCGAGGTAGTCGAGCGCTGAAAGTTGAATCATGATCCTGTTGGTGAGGGTTCCCTTCTTTTCAGGGAAACATGCCTGCCTCGACGATGCAAACCCCGATGCGGCGCGGGCGTCGGCAAAAAGTGGCGTGATGGTGGGCGCGGCCCTACGCTAGCGGCCTTGCTCAAGGGGATGCGAAATGATCGTGACACCGCTCTACGCCGGCTTGCTCGGCCTGTGGTTCTTCGTGCTGTGCATGCGCGTGGTCGTGGTGCGCGGACAGCTCGGCATCAATCTTGGCGATGGCGGCAATGAGACGATGAATCGTCGCATCCGCGGGCACGCGAACTTCGTCGAATACGTGCCGTTGTGCCTGCTGCTGATCGCAATCCTCGAATTAAGCCACTTCTCGATCTATCTGATTCATGCGCTTGGTCTGGCGCTCTTGATCGGCCGCATCCTGCACGGCTACGCGTTCAGCTTCACTGAATCCTCGAAGTTCGGTCGCATGTGGGGCACGGCACTGACGTTTCTGGTGCTGCTGGTCGCGGCCGCGCTGTGTACGTATCAGGGCATTCGCGCCGCCAGCCTGCTGTACTGAGCATGTCGAAGCCGGCGAGACCGGGCGGCTGCCCGTGCGGCTCGAAGTACAGCTACGCGCAATGCTGCAAGCCCTTGCACGAGGGTGCGCCTGCGGTGGATGCGGAAGCCTTGATGCGCTCGCGCTACAGCGCGTACGCGCTGTCGATGGTTTCGTATTTGCTGCGAAGCTGGGATGAATCGACGCGGCCGGCGTTGCGCGAAGCGGATTTCGACCCGGCGACGCGCTGGCTTGGCTTGCGCATCGTCGCCCATGAAGTGGATCCGGAGGACGCCGCTGCCGCAACGGTCGAGTTCATCGCCCGCTATCGCATCGGCGGCGGCAGTGCGCAGCGTCTGCACGAGCGCAGCCGTTTCCGCCGTGTCGATGGATATTGGCGCTATGTCGACGGCGAGATGTTGGAACCGAATCAAGACGTCCGGCGTTAGGCACGTCGTGAGATCAGTGCACAACAAAAAGGGCTGCGCATTTGCGCAGCCCTTGGAGTGACGACTCAATCAATCAGTTCATCAGATAGTCGAGCAGGTCATAGCCCTGCAGCGTCGCGTCGAAGCCATTGGTGACCGCGCCAAACAGGTCGATCGGCAGGATATCGAAGTTGCGGTTGAGGCCCGGCCAGCTATGGCCGCCGCCGTCGATCGCCACGAACGCATTGTCCTTGCCCCTGCTGCAGGCGTTCGTATAGGCGACATCGATGCCCGTGATCAGCTCGCCTTTCGGCACCGGCAGCGAGACGTGATTGACGTCAGTTTCGGTGCAGCCGTTGTTGGCGAGGAATTTCGAGAACGCGGCTTGCGAGTTCGCGTACGTCGCAGACGGGAAGCCGACGTAGTCCGCTGTTCCCTGCACCTGCAATGTCGCGATTGGCTGGGTCGGCGCGCAAGCCTGCAGATCGGCAGACGTGATCTCGGTTGCCACCAATTCGACACCGTCGATCGCGTCCGAGCGATCGCAGGCATATTCGTAAGCCAGCACGGCGCCGCCGGACACGCCGATGACGAGTAGCGGCTTGTCACTGGCGGCTTTGGCAGTGCCCTGAACCTGTGCAATCAGCGCATCGATCAGCGCGACGCGATCGTCGCGTGAACTGATCGGCACGACAACCGAGTTGCCCCAGGTCCGGAACGGAGCCGGATCCGGTGCGGTCGGCAGCACAACGGTGACGTTGCGGGCCTTGGCAAGCTCCGACATGCGCATGTGATTGGCCATCGATGCGCCATTGCCGTTCGACCAGTGCAAGGAGATGACGAGTGCGTTACCGCCGCCACTCGTCGGCGTCAGCACTTCGTAGTTCGACGTCAGGCCGTTGGCGGTCACCGTGCCCTGCGTGACGACGACGTCGTCGCAGCTGCCAACCGTCGAATCGTTAAAGAGGGTCGGCGAGGTCGCGTCCGGGCAGTACTGGTTGTAGCTCGGCGTGCAATCGTCGCCGGCGGCCGCCAGATCCGGATTGAACTGTTGTACGCAGGACTTGGCGCTGCCGCCATCGGTACCGGTATCACCGCCGGGGGGTGTGCTGCCATCGGCAGAATCGTGGTGTCCGCCGCCGCCGCTACATGCGGTCGCCAAGACGAGGACGAGTAGCGCGCCGAAGGTTACGCGGAGCGATTGCTGCAAAAGCTTCATCTGAATCCCCCAAGAACTTTATTGAGCCGCACACCAGCCGAGGCGGCGTCTCCCCAAGTGTAGTAGTCGTCGACTTCATGGAATACCGCCGTTCCCTGACGTGCACGTAGGTTATTTCCTCGTGGTGGGGTTCCAGTTCAGGGAGCGATCCCTATCATGGTCCGTCAATTCCAACGAAGAGGACTTCCATCAGCATGCTTTTTCTTCAACAGAATCTCCTCGGCAACGCACTTCAACAGTGGCTGATCGCCATCGGTATCGCCGTCGCCGTGATCATGGCTGTGGGCCTGATCCGGTCGCTGGCGGTGCGACGGCTGGCGACACTCGCGTCGCGCACCGCGAACTCCATCGATGACCTGCTCGTGTTCGTCATCCGCAAGACGCATCTGCTGCTGGTGTGGCTGCCGGCGTTCTGGATTGCCGGGCAGTCGCTGGAACTGCCGGATCGCCTCGATGTGTTGCTCAAGGGCACGGCCTCGCTGGCGATGGTGCTGCAGGCGGGGTTGTGGATGGGTGGTGCGATCGATTTCTGGATTGCCAAATCGCGCGCGCGCGCGCTGCAGGAAAACGCGGGCGCGGCGACCAGCCTGGGTGCGCTGAATTTCATCGCCAAGGTCGCGCTGTGGACGATGCTGTTGCTGCTGGGGCTCGACAATCTTGGCGTCGATGTCACGGCGATGGTGGCCGGACTGGGCGTCGGCGGTATCGCCGTGGCCTTGGCCGTGCAGAACATTCTGGGCGATCTGTTCGCGTCGCTGTCGATCGTGATCGACAAACCATTCGTGATCGGTGACTTCATCATCGTCGATGATTGCCTGGGCTCGGTCGAACATGTTGGCCTGAAGACGACGCGCATCCGCAGCCTCGGCGGTGAGCAACTGATCTTTGCCAACAGCGATCTGCTGAAAGCGCGCGTACGCAACTACAAGCGCATGCAGGAACGCCGCATCGTCTTCAAGTTCGGCATTCTGCATGAGACCCCGTCGTCTAAACTCGCCGATATCGCCAGCACCGTGACGACCATCATCAAGCAGCAGGCGCTGGTGCGTTTCGATCGCGCACACTTTGCCGCGATCGGCGAATCTGCCTATGAGTTCGAAGTGGTCTACTGGATGCTGGACCCGGATTACAACAAGTACATGGACACACAGCAGGCGATCAACATCGCGATGGTGCAGGCGTTCGAGAAGGACGACATCAGCTTTGCGTATCCGGCGCGGATGCTGCATCTGGCCGAACCCCTGAATCTGCGTCTGCCGAGCGTCGAAACGGGCGCTCTACCCGCGAGCGGCGCGCAGTCGGTATCGCGCACATGAGCCTGCGCTGCGAAATTATTCCGGTTACCGCGTTCCAGCAGAATTGTTCGCTGATCTGGGACGACGCGACGATGCGCGGCGCGCTGGTCGATGCCGGCGGCGAGACCGAACGCCTGCTGGAGCGTGCGAAGCACCACGGCGTGACGATCGAGAAGATGCTGGTCACACATGGACATCTCGATCATGCAAGCGCGGTGGCCGAACTCGCCGAGCAGCTTGGCGTGCCGATCGAAGGGCCGCACGAGGATGACCTGTTCTGGATCGAAGGCTTGCCCGAAGCGGCGGCGCGCTACGGCTTTCCGCCGGCGCGCAGCTTTACGCCGGATCGCTGGCTGACGCACGGCGATATGGTCGAACTCGGCAGCCTGCGCTTCGACGTGCTCCATTGTCCGGGCCACACGCCGGGTCACGTCGTCTTTCATCATGCGCCGTCGCAACTGGCGTTCGTTGGTGACGTGATCTTCGCCGGCAGTATCGGTCGCAGCGATTTTCCGCGCGGCAATCACGACGATCTGGTCCGTTCGATTCGGGAACGCCTGTTTCCGCTCGGTGACGACATCCGTTTTGTGCCGGGTCATGGGCCAGTATCGAGCTTCGGCGAGGAGCGTCGCCACAATCCGTTCGTTGCCGATCATCGCTTCGGCTGACGCGCGTTGCCGACGATGCCATAAGCTTGTCGGCGATCGTGACAAAAATGGGAGAGCGACATGCGCATGGTGCTGACGGTGGTGCTCGGGCTTGGCCTGGTGGCCAATGGCGTCTGGATGCTGTGCTCGCCGGAGAGCTGGTATCCGGTCATTCCCGGCGTGACGCATACGGGGCCGCTGAACGTGCACTTCGTCCGCGATATCGGTTGCGCGTATTTTCTTTGCGGCGCGGCGCTGCTGGGACTCGCGATCGCGCCGGCATCGACGATTCCGGCCGCCTGGCTGGCGGTCGCGTTTCTCGCATTGCATGCCGGCGTCCATCTGGTAGACGCGATCACCGGTCGCAGCGATCTGCCGCACCTGCTGCGCGACGTTCCGCTGGTGTTCGGCGTGCCGCTGCTGGCCGCCTGGCTGACCTGGCGCGCGTCGGCGTCGCGCTGACGCAGCCGGCCCGGCAGTGGCGCCGGATGCATGCCGGCGACGGCGAGCGGTCAGTGAGGATTCATCGCGGCGCCGCATGCTCTTGGGCCAACATCGCCAGTCCAGCCAGGGAGCCGCCATGGGTGCCAAGCCATTCGTCACCGATATCGAGAACATTCGGCGCCGCGCGCGCCAGCACATCGAGAAGGGTGCGATCACCGAAGGCTACAAGGCCGACCGAAAAACCGTGATCAAGATTCTCAACGAGGCATTGGCGACGGAAATCGTCTGCGTGCTGCGCTACAAGTATCACTACTTCAAGGCGTCCGGCATCAACGCCACGGCCGTCGCCACCGAGTTCGCAGAACATGCAACGGAAGAACAGCAGCACGCCGACCAGATCTGCGCCCGCATCGTCCAGCTCGGCGGCAAGCCGAACCTGTCGCCGGATGGCCTCTTGTCGCGTTCGCATTCGGACTACGTCGAAGGCGAGGACATTGTCGAAATGCTGCAGGAAGATCTGGTTGCCGAGCGCATCGCGATCGACAGCTATCGCGAAATCATCGATTACCTCGGCAGCGACGATCCGACCAGCCGTCGGGTGATGGAAGAAATCCTCGCCAAGGAAGAGGAGCACGCCGAAGACCTCGGCACTTTGCTGGAAGAACTTGGCAAGAAGGGTGAGCCGGCCAAGGAGCCGCTGCGCGAGCGCAATACACATTGATGCGGCAGCCGCATAAAGAGGGGCCGGATTCTTCCGGCCCTTTTTGTTGACGCGCATTCCGGGCTAGGCTGGCACTCCCATCACTACCGGACGCTGTCATGCGCTTGCCGTCGCTGCTGTACGTGTTGGGCTACGCCGGCCTGTTGCCGTTCATTGCCGGACCGCTCTGGCTCAGCGTTTCACCGACCACGGCGCCATTGTGGCTTGATCAGGCCTGGCTGCTTTACGCTGCGCTGATCGCCGCGTTCATGGCGGGCAGTTTCTGGGGCCTGGCGCTGATCGTGATCGAGAATCCGGCAGGCCAGCTCGGCCTGCTGATGTCGGCGGCGTTCATGCTGCTGGCCTGGTTTTCGATCCTGCTGCCATTCGACCTGTCGCTGGCGGCCTTGACCGCGGTATTTCTGCTGCTGGCGGCGGCGGAGGTCTGGCGTGAGCGCGTGCTGGATTGTTCCAACAGCTATTTTCGCCTGCGCATGATCCTGACGATCGGCGTGCTCGTCTGCGTCGTCTGGCGCTATCTGCTCGGCTGACAGCGAACAGAAAAGCCCGGCAGATGCCGGGCTTTTTCGTGCCGCGACGGCAGGCTCAGAACAGTGCGGCATCAAGCTCCATCAGCGATGCCGAACCGGCGCGCGCCGAGCGGATCTGGAACGCGGTTTCCGGCAGCAGTTTGGCGAAGTAGAAACGCGCGGTCGACAGCTTCGCCTTGTAGAACGTGCCCTTTTCCGGGCCTTCACCGTCGAGCGCAACACGTGCCATCCGTGCCCACAGGTACGAGTAGACCAGATGGCCGACGACGCGCAGATATGGCACGGCGGCGGCACCGAGATCGTCCGGATTTTTCACCGACATCTGGCCGAGTTCAGCGGTCAGCTTGGTGACCTTGTCGCCGATGTCCATCAGCGGCTCGATGAATTCCTTCATCTCCGGCTTGTCGGCGTTCGCCTTGATGAAATCCTGCACGAGCTTGCCGAACTTGCCGAGTTTCTGGCCGCCGTCCTGCAGCACCTTGCGGCCGATCAGGTCGAGCGACTGGATCGTGTTGGTGCCTTCGTAGATCAGGTTGATGCGCGCGTCGCGCACGTACTGCTCGACGCCCCATTCCTTGATGAAGCCGTGGCCGCCGAACACCTGCATCGCGAGGTTGGTGCCGTCGAACGCGTTGTCGGTGATGAACGCCTTGACGATCGGCGTCAGCAGCGCGACCAGATCGTCGGCATCTTCGCGGACCTGCGTATCGGGGTGCTTGTGCGACTGGTCGATCATCAGACCGACCCAGTAGCACAGCATGCGCGCGGCTTCGTTGTTCGCCTTCTGCGTCAGCAGCATGCGGCGCACGTCGGGATGGACGATGATCGTGTCGGCCGGCTTGTCCTTATTCTTCGGGCCGGTCAGCGAGCGCGACTGCAGACGGTCCTTCGCGTACGCCAGCGAGTTCTGGTACGCGACTTCGCCGAGGCCCAGCGACTGCATGCCGACGCCGAGACGCGCGCCGTTCATCATGATGAACATGCCGGCCATGCCCTTGTTCGGCTCGCCGACCATCCAGCCTTTCGCGCCGTCGAGGTTGATCACCGCGGTCGCGTTGCCGTGGATGCCCATCTTGTGTTCGATCGAGCCGCACTTGACGGTGTTGCGTTCGCCCGGCGCGCCGTTGGCATCGGGGATGAACTTCGGCACCACGAAAAGCGTGATGCCCTTGGTGCCGGCCGGCGCGTCCGGCAGGCGCGCGAGCACCAGATGGACGATGTTGTTCGACAGGTCGTGCTCGCCGGATGAAATGAAAATCTTGGTGCCGGTGATCGCGTAGCTGCCGTCGGCATTCGGCTCGGCCTTGGTGCGCAGGATGCCGAGATCGGTGCCGGCATGCGGCTCGGTCAGGCACATCGTGCCGGTCCAGTCGCCGGAAATGATCTTCGGCAGATAGGTTTTCTTCAGCTCATCGCTGCCGCGCGCGACCAGGGCCGCGTAGGCGCCGTGCGACAGGCCCGGATACATCGTCCACGCCTGATTCGCCGAGTTCAGCATCTCGAACAGCACATTGTTGACCAGTTCCGGCAGGCCTTGGCCGCCGAAGTCCGGATCGCATGACAGCGCTGGCCAGCCCTGCTCGCAATACTGCGCATAGGCTTGCTTGAATCCCTTCGGTGCGGTGACGACGCCGTCGCCGACGTAGGTGCAGCCTTCCTCGTCGCCGGACTGGTTCAGCGGAAAGATCACATTGCTCGCAAACTTGCCGGCTTCCTCGACGATCGAGTCGACGGTTTCGGCGTCGAGATCGGCGTGCGGCGGCAGCTCCTTGAATGCATCCTCGACCTTGAGAACTTCATGCAGAACGAACTGCATATCGCGCAGCGGCGGCGTGTATTGCGGCATGGAAAACTCCGAATTTGAAAAGTGGATGAGCGCGCTCCGCGGAGCGCCCTGAAAGTGGTTCCATACTGTACCGTATGTTGATGCCGCAACGCAGCATTGTGGCGACACGCGGCATTGGCCGAGCGATCAACCCCGACAGTCGAGTCGGTACTGGCGGACGCGTCCTGCGTCAGCGGCGCAGCTTTTGTCCGATATGAAGCAAAACGGCCGCCCGCTTGCCTGGGCGGCCGCCAAAAGACCTGCAACAGCGGGTCGTGTGTCAGGCCGCCTTGGCTTCTTCCGCCGGCGCCGACGTGCGGATCAGATGATCGAAAGCGCTCAGTGCGGCTTTCGAGCCTTCGCCCATCGCGATCACGATCTGTTTGTACGGCACGGTCGTCACGTCGCCGGCGGCGAACACGCCGGGCACCGAGGTCTGGCCGCGGGCATCGACTTCGATCTCGCCACGCGGCGAGAGCTTGACGCTGTCCTTCAGCCATTCGCTGTTCGGCAGCAGACCGATCTGCACGAACACGCCTTCGAGCTCGACGGTTTCCGACTTCTCGGACTTGCGGTCCTTGTACGTCAGCGCGTTGACGCGCTGGCCGTCGCCGAGCACTTCGGTGGTCTGCGCGGAGGTGATGACGCGCACGTTCGGCAAGCTGTGCAGCTTGCGCTGCAGCACCGCGTCGGCACGCAGCTGCGCATCGAACTCGATCAGCGTGACGTGCTTGACGATGCCGGCCAGATCGATCGCCGCCTCGACGCCGGAATTGCCGCCGCCGATCACCGCGACGCGCTTGCCCTTGAACAGCGGACCGTCGCAGTGCGGGCAATACGCCACGCCCTTGTTGCGATACTCGTTCTCGCCCGGCACGTTCATTTGCCGCCAGCGTGCGCCGGTCGAGATGATCACGGACTTCGCCTTCAGCGCCGCGCCGTTGGCGAACTGCACCTCGATGAACTCCTTGCCGGGCACCAGTTTCTCGGCGCGCTGCAGGTTCATCAGGTCGACGTCGTAGCTTTTCACGTGCTGCTGCAGCTCGGCCGCCAGACGCGGACCTTCGGTCGCCTGCACGGAGATGAAGTTCTCGATCGCCATGGTGTCGAGCACCTGCCCGCCGAAGCGCTCGGCGGCGACGCCGGTGCGGATGCCTTTGCGCGCAGCATAGATCGCCGCTGCCGCGCCGGCCGGACCGCCGCCGACGACCAGCATGTCGTACGGCGCCCTGGCATTGAGCTTCTCGGCGTCACGCGCCGACGCGCCGGTGTCGAGCTTGGCGACGATCTGCTCGATGTCCATGCGGCCCTGGCCGAACAGCTCGCCATTGAGGAACACGCTCGGCACCGCCAGCACTTCACGTTTTTCGACTTCGTCCTGGAACAGCGCGCCGTCGATCGCGACGTGTTCGATATTCGGGTTGAGAACCGCCATCAGATTCAGCGCCTGGACCACGTCCGGGCAGTTCTGGCAGCTCAGCGAGAAATAGGTCTCGAAACGATAGGGCCCCTGCAGGCTCTTGACCTGCTCGATGACGTCGGCCGCGGTCTTCGACGGATGGCCGCCGACCTGCAGCAGCGCCAGCACCAGCGAGCTGAACTCGTGCCCCATCGGAATGCCGGCGAAGCGCAGATGGATCGGCTGGCCGGGGCTGGTCAGCGCGAACGACGGCTTGCGCTGATCGTCATCGCGATGCGTGACCAGCGCGATCTTGTCGGACATCGCGTCGAGCTCTTCGAGCAGCTCGAGCATTTCCTTCGAGGTTTCGCCGTCATCGACGGACGCGACGATCTCGATCGGCCGCGTGACCTTTTCGAGATAGGCCTGCAACTGGGTTTTGAGATTGGCGTCCAGCATGGGATCGCTCCTGAAAAATTCGGGGGATGAATGAAGCAGGCAACCCTCGCCCGGCCCGGGGGAACCGGACAAGGGCACCTGTTACCGCAAAAGCTTGCGACCGGGCGTCAGCGCCGGTCGCGCCGGCTCAGATCTTGCCGACCAGGTCCAGCGACGGCGCCAGCGTCTTGGCGCCTTCCTTCCACTTCGCCGGGCAGACTTCACCCGGATGCGCGGCGGTGTACTGGGCAGCCTTGAGCTTGCGCAGGGTTTCCGACACGTCGCGGGCGATCTCGTTGGAATGGATTTCCAGCGTCTTGATGATGCCTTCCGGATTGATGATGAAGGTGCCGCGCAGCGCGAGGCCTTCCTCTTCGATATGCACATCGAAGGCGTGCGTCATCTGGTGCGTCGGATCGCCGACCAGCGGGAACTTGGCCTTGCCAACCGCCGGCGAGGTTTCATGCCAGACCTTGTGCGAGAAATGCGTGTCGGTGGTGACCGCATAGACCTCGGCGCCGGCCTTCTGGAATTCGGCGTAGCTGTTGGCGGCGTCTTCGATTTCCGTCGGGCAATTGAAGGTGAATGCGGCCGGCATGAAGATCAGCACGGACCACTTGCCCTTCAGGCTCTCGTTGGAGACTTCGACGAACTTGCCATTGTGGAACGCTTGCGTCTTGAACGGCTTGACTTCGGTATTGATCAGCGACATCAGAAAGTCCTCTTGAGTCGGTGGTGGGGAAGCAGAGACACCATCCTAAGCCCGAGGACTCAATTTTAAAAATTGATTGTTGGCGTGTTCATGATAGGTATTTTGTATCGAATACCCGCGGCGGTCATCGGATGCGCAAAGGGCCGGTTGCCCGGCCCTTCGTCCCCGCGGCCTGCCGTTCAGGCGGCCTTGCCGAACGCGCCGTTCTGATAATCCTGGATTGCCTGCTCGATCTCCTCGCTCGTGTTCATCACGAACGGGCCGTACTGGACAATCGGTTCACCGAGCGGCTTGGCGGCCAGCAGCAGCACGCGTGCGCCCTGCGGCCCGGCGTCGATCCGCACGGTATCGCCAGCGTCGAGCGTGCCCGCGGCGCGATTCGGCAGCGGCTTGCCGGCAATGGTCGCCTCGCCGTCGTAGACATAGACGAACGCGGTGCGCGCATCGTCCAGCGCGTGCTCGAAGCGGGCGTTCGCCGGCAGGTGCACATCGAAATACAACGGATCGGTCGACCGCCTTGCTGCTTGGGGATTGACCGGGCCGTCGATGCGGCGCTCGCCGTCGTTCAGCGTGCCGGCGATCACGCGCACTTCGACGCCGCCGGCCAGCTGCACGGTCGGCACGTCGGCCGCCGCGATGTCGCGATAACCGGCTGGCTTCATCTTTTCGCTCGCCGGCAGGTTCAGCCATAGCTGGAAGCCGCGCATGCGACCTTCGCTCTGCTGCGGCATTTCCGAATGGATGATGCCGCGCGCGGCGGTCATCCACTGCACGCTGCCCGGCGCCAGGTCACCGACGTTGCCGAGATGGTCCTGATGCTGCATGTGGCCATCGAGCATGTAGGTGACAGTCTCGAAGCCGCGATGCGGATGCGCCGGGAAGCCGGCGAGGTAATCGTCCGGATCGTCGGAATAGAACTCGTCGAGCATCAGGAACGGATCGAGATACAGGCCGCGCTGGCTGCCGATGCTGCGGCGCAGCTTGACGCCGGCGCCGTCGGACGTCGCGACTGACGGCATGACGTGACGCAGAGTGCGAAGGGTGCTCATGACAGGGCTCCTTAGTTGAAAGGCCGCGGATGTAGGGTCCGCGGCCATTTGGTTCAGAGGTGCAGCTTTCAGGATTTGCGACGCAGCTGGTCGAGACTGATGCGGCCGGCGCCATGGGCGACCAGGAACAGGAAGCCGCCGGCGATCGCGAAGTCCTTCATCAGCATGATCTGGTTGACCTGATCGCTCGCGCTGTGGAACAGCAGTGCAGAGGCAATGCTGAACCCGGCGATCAGCAGCGCGATCGGCCGCGTGAACAGGCCGAGCACGATGGCGATGCCGCCGCCGAGTTCGAGCGCGATCACCAGTGGCAGCAGCGCGCCCGGCACGCCCATCGATTCCATGTACTGCTGCGTGCCGGCATAGCCGCCGATCTTGCCCCAGCCAGCAATGACGAACAGTGCGGCGATGAGAATGCGGCCGACGAGGTCGCTATACGGTTTGACGCTGTCGAAAATCTTGTCCATTTGCAGTTCTCCACAATGAAAGATCAAAGGATTTACGCGGCCAGCCGAACAATCGCTGCAGACGCTGCTTCCAGCGCGCTGCGCTTCTGATCTTCGCTGACATTGAGGCCTTCCGCATAGACGAACTCGATGTCGCGCAGGCCGATGAAGTTGAGGAAGGTCGTCACGAACGGTGTCTGCGAGTCCGACGGCGTGTCCTTGTGGAAACCGCCGCGCGCTGCAAACACGTAAACCTTGCGATCCGCCAGCAAGCCTTCGGGGCCGTTCGCGGTATAGCGGAAGGTGATGCCGGCCCGGGCGAGATGATCGAAGTAGGCCTTCAGCGTCGACGGCACGCCGAAGTTGTAGAGCGGCAGGCCGAGCACCACGACGTCGGCGGCCTTCAGTTCGTCGATCAGTTCTTCGCTGGCCGCCGAATGCGCCTGCTGTTCGGTCGTGCGCTGTTCGACGGGCGTGAAGAACGCCTGCACGCGTTCGGCGCTCAGGTGCGGCAGCGGATCGCTGGCGAGATCGCGGATGACGACGCGGCCGTCCGGATTGGATTTCTGCCAGCCGGCCACGAACTCGTTGGCGAGCCGGGTCGAATTGCCGCGGTCGGAAAACACGCTGGTCTTGATCTGTAACAAGGTTTTCATGGCTGTTCCCTTGGCTTGCGAGCCGTGGTGATGAAGTGCAGCCATTAAACGATTGCGTGAATCGATAAAAAAGCGGAATTTATAGATCATACCCATCGAATGGATCGATCATGGCGCAACCGAAAATCAGCCTTGAGCAGTGGCGCGCACTCACCGCGGTGGTCGAGGTCGGCGGTTATGCGCAGGCCGCCGAAGCGCTCAACAAGACACAGTCAACGATCACCTATGCCGTGCAGAAGATCGAAAGCCTGCTCGGCCTGAAGATCTTCGAAATTCAGGGCCGCAAGGCGCAGCTGACGCGTGAGGGAGAGGTTCTGTACCAGCGCGCGCAGACCCTGCTGTCGGAAGCCGCGGCACTGGAGCGTGGTGCCGGCAGTCTCGCCGCCGGCTGGGAGGCAGAGATCAAGCTCGCCGCCGAGATCGTGTTTCCGACCTGGCTGCTGC
>DATCXY010000393.1:0-7692 GCA_036570585.1 Solimonas sp.
GAACGCGGCCATCGGACTTGCCCGGCAGGCTCGCCGCCAGTCGCGTGACCGCACGTACTTCAGACTTCGTTGCCCACACCAACATGGTGGCAGTGCGGCTTTTCAGGCGTGCGCTCAAGTCGTCACTGATATTCCGGTCCGTTCGCGACGAGACTTTTGACCAGGATGAAACGCGATCGACCAGTACCGCGTTGAGCAGTTCACGCTTGTCCGCATAGCGCTTGTAGAGCGTCGTCTTCGGAATACCGGCGCTTGCCGCCACCGACTCCATGCCCGTGGCTTCGAAGCCATCGCGCAGGAACAGCTCCGCCGCCGCATCGAGAATGGTCCGGGTAATGGCCTTCGATTGCTGTGACGACGGCCGCCCCCTGCGCGTCGTGGTGGCAGCGGACGGCCGCGCACGACCCGATGCGACGACATCCCCGAATCCGACCCTGTCGTTTCCCGATCCTCCAGCTTTCTTCTTCAAACCATCCTCCCGACGTCTGGTCACTTTTATCTACGCAGCGCGACGACGCAAGGCGGTGAACGAGTCTTGACGCAGGGAATACCCGTAAATAAGCTACGTACCGTACATTAAAACATGGGCGCGATCCGGCGCGGAGCAAGCAGTCATGCGGGAAACCCTTTTCAGCGGCGATCATCTGCTCACCCTCTGGCTCTGGGCGTTCCTGCTGGTCGGCCTGGCAGTCGGCATCGCCAAAGGCTTCTTCAAGGCACGCAAGATCCAGCCGAAGGGATTCAAGTGGATCACGCTTCGCAACGAATCCGTGTTCGCTGTCATCAATCTGCTCATCACCGGCTTCATCCTCGGCAATGGCACGACCTACCTGAAGGAACACGGCTGGATCCTGTTCGACAGCGAGCCCGCCAGCTGGTGGATCGTTGCGCTCGAATACGCGCTCTACTTCTTCCTGTTCGATACCTACTTCTACTGGCTGCATCGCTGGATGCACCAGCCGCTGGTCTATCGCTGGATTCACAAGCTCCATCATCGTTCGGTGTCACCCAACCTGCTGACGACGCTGTCCGTCAGCCCGCTGGAGTCCATCATCAACGGTGGCTTCGTGCCGATGTTCCTGGCCGTGTTCACGGTCCACGACGCGACCATGGCGCTGATCTTGCCCACCAATATCGTCATGGGCCTTTACGTCCACTCGGGTTACGAGTTCATGCCACGCTGGTGGAACCGCAGCTGGGCGACGAAGTGGTTCATCACCGCCACCTTCCACGACCAGCATCACCGCTTCTTCACCGGCAATTACGGCGGCTACACGACGATCTGGGATCGCCTCTGCGGCACCATGCGCACGCGCTTCGAAGCCGACTTCGACAAGGTGAAGGCGCGCTCGAATCCGGTGCCTGCAGTGAGCGAGGCGCAACCCACGCAGTAGCGGTCAAGACGGTCGGCCATGATGCCGATTTCCGTAGCGGCCTCGCGACGGATGGATATCGCGGCTCGCGAACTCAGGCGCCCTTGCGCGCCATCTCGAAGCTGCGCTGCAGATGCTCGCCGAAGCCAGATGGCAAGGTCGGCAGCGTCCATTGCCTGGCCGGATCGCGAATCGCGTCGATCTGTTCGCCGACATCGTCGATCGACCATGACGGCCGATAGACCCCTTCGCTCTCGGCAATGAACGCGCGCGCGACGCGGCCCGCCATCGACACGTACATCTCGCCGCTGACCGAGCACGATTCATGCGCGAGCCATCCGACGACCGGTGCGACCAGATCCGAGCCCATCGGCGGGTACTGCGAAACGTCGAGACCTTCGGCCATGCGCGTCACCGCGCCGGGCAGGATGATGTTGCTCTTGATGTTCTTGCCTGCGCCTTCGAGCGCGACGACGTTGTTGAGGCCGATGATGCCGGACTTCGATACCGCATATGGCACGCCGTTCGGGATGCTGTACAGACCACCGATCGACGACGTCAGCACGACGCGGCCGTAACCGGCCTTGCTCATCCGTGGAAACGCGGAACGGACGACATGGAACGCGCCCATCAGATGCACGTCGACGACCGCCTTGAAGTCTTCATGGCTGATGTCTTCGAGCGAGCCATAGCGCACGTTGCCGGCGTTGTGGATCAGCACGTCGATACGACCGTAGTGATCGAGTGCCGTGTCGATGATCGCCGCGCCGCCTTCGCGCGTCGCCACCGAATCGGTCGACACCACCGCCTCGCCGCCAGCGGCCTTGATCTCGGCAACGACGTCCTGCGCCGGACCGGCATCACGGCCGTCGCCCGCCATGCTGCCGCCGATATCGTTGACGACGACCTTCGCGCCTTTCGCCGCCAGCAGCAGCGCGTACTCGCGCCCAAGGCCACGACCCGCGCCGGTGATGACCGCGACCCGGCCGTCAAATCTGCGTTCTGTCACAACAAGTCTCCTCTATGAGCCGCTAATAATATGGTTCCCTCCCCCGACACATGAAGGAGAACATTCCCCCACTCCATTCATGCCGAGTGCCGCCAACGGCGGTGTATCGAGGCCACGCGACCCTCGGATATAACGTCATCGGCGCCGCTGACCGCCGCCCCTCGATACGATCGCTGCGCGATCACTCGGGGTGAACGAGGAGAAAGGTCGATCACTCGCACAAGGGTGGCCTCAAGCGCCGACGTTCAATCGAGCCATCTCAACCCAATCTCCTCCCCTACGCATGGATGAGAGTATTTCCCCACCCGTTCATGCCGAGTGCCGCCAACGGCGGTGTATCGAGGCACGCGATCCTCTTCAAAAGAATTCCCGGACCGCCTGCCTACGGCTTCTGCGCCTTGCGCTTGTTCGTCAACGGTCGCTGATAGCTAGGATCGTCCTTGCTGCGCGACGACACGCCGTTCGCGGCGATATCCGGCAGGTCCGCAAACGGCAGTGGCATCGGCGGCGGCATGCAGCTCCATTCGATCAGATTCGTGCGCAGCGCAATCTTCCATTCGCCGTCGCGACGTTCCAGCCGGTCGATGTAACGGCCGCCGGCCATCCACAACGATTCATCGCGGTTGCGCGCGACGAACAGGTAGTAGGTCTCGCTGTGCGCGCTGTCGCCGTCGATCTCGACCGTATTGTTGAGCAGGCTGTGGTGCGTCAGGACCTGCCCGGCTTCGTGCATCGGCACCGCCCAGTCGTAGCAATCGGAAGCGCTGCCGACGAATGGCCCGGCGGCCATCACGGCATCACCATGGAACGCTGACAGATACAGCGCGCGATCGAAGCGGTCCATGCCGCGGGAAAAGCGCGTCAGGCATTCGCTGATTTCCAGCTTGTCGGCCGCATGTTCGAGCCGGGCCAGGCGCGCGCGATCGATGCTCACAGTGTCATTTGCCACGATAGTCGACCTCCGCAATGGACTTCCAGATCGGCGAGCCGCGCGTCGCGCGGGCCGACGGAATCGTCGCGCCGTTCACGTCGGTGATGCCGTATTCCTGCGCGAGTTCGGCGGTGATGTATTCGCCCCCCGAGCGCTTCATGATCTCCGGATCGGCCGCCATCGCGGCGATCACGCGGCCCGGATGCTCGACGCTGGCGCCGATCATGTTGGTGATCGACTTGGTCATCTTGTCACCCATCTTCGCGATGTTGTCGCGCGCCTTTTCGGTCAGCGTCAGCCCCTGCCACAGCGTGATCGAGGCGACGTTGTGGGGCTGCAGCTCGATCGCCATGTCGCGCGCCATGCGATCGGCCGCCGACTTCGATGTGCCGAAGATCACGCCGTAGGTGTAGGTCACCGCCGCGAAACCGGAGATCGCGATGATCAGCCCCGACTTCTGCGACGCCATGATCTGCGCCGCGTGCCAGGCCGCGACGTAGTTGGACTTCACGCCGACGTTCCACATCTCCAGATTCGACAGCGGCTTTTCCCAGAACGGCTTGCCGTCGAGCAGATCGTCAGAGATCGTGAACGCATTGTTGACGAGGATGTCGAGCCGGCCCTGGTCGCGGCGCACCTGTTCGAACAGCGCCGCAACCTGCGCGTCATCGCCGTGATCGCAGGCCACCGCGATGCCCTTGCCGCCGCTCTGCGCGCCGCGCTCGTCGCATTCGATAGCCGTCTGGCCGACCGTGCCCGGCAGGTAGTAATCGCCCGGATTCACCGTGCGCCCCGTGATGTAGACCGTCGCACCCTGCTCGGCGAGCACCAGCGCAACACCGCGGCCAATACCGCGGCTGGCACCGGTCACGACCGCAACCTTGCCTGAGAGCTTTCCCGTGAACGTACCCATCAGCTGGCCTTCCGCTTGCCGAAGAACACTTCGCTGTAGTCGCCATTGGCACGGCCGGAGAAATGCGGCGCGCTGAACGGCATGCCCATCACGCCGTGCGACCAGTCGACCGACACGCCGAAATCCTGATACCAGTCGTAGAGCATCGTGCGCTGCGCGATGCGCCATTCGCCGTCACGCTTTTCCATGCGGTCGAGATAACGGCCGCCGATGCTGACATCGCGCTCGGCCTCGCCCATGTCGATGCGGTGATACGAGATCACCTGCGTCTCGATGCGCGCAGTATCGCGATCGAGTTCGATCACGCTCTGTCCAAGGAAATGCTGTGTCGCCGGAATCGCCGGCGAACCCGGCACCACCCATGCGAGGTATTCGTCGAAGCCGCCGGCGAACACCCCGTAATCGGTGGTCGAATCCGGCCAGTAGCTCGCCCTGATCAGGCCGGCGTCGCGGCGATCCTCGCCGCGCGCAAGGCGCGCGATGCAATCGCGAATCTTCTCGAGTTCAAGCAAGAGCCTGAGTTCGTTTGTGACGGGGTCCATGTGCTGACGCTCCTCGTGTCTTTCGAATCGGCACTGCATCGCAATGCAGGAGCCAGCACCATGTTTTACTCCGGCTGACGGTATCTTCACTTGACCGATTTGGACAAACCCGCATGATTGGCCGGCTGTCGACATCAGGAGCAGGCGGTGGGCCAGACGACGTTCGCGAAGCGCAAGACCGGCATCGAGACCGGCTTCGACCTCGTGCATGCCCAGCTGCTGCGCTTCTTCCCGGAACTGGTCGCGGCACTGGGCGGCGATCCAGAGACGCTGATGCGCGAAGCCGGACTCGATTCCGCCCACGCAGCGGACAGCCTTCCGCGCGCGACGTACCGACAGGCCGTCACGCTCATCGAACACGCTGCCGCAGCGCTGGACTGCGCCGATTTCGGCATGCGTCTGGCGACGCGCCAGAGCGACGATGTATACGGTCCGCTGGGCTCGGTAATGAAGAACTCGGCGACCTTCGGCGACGCGCTCGACTACGTCAGCACCCACATCTACGCGCACAGCCTCGCCGCCCGCGTCTGGCAGAAGCGGCTGCGCAGCGGCAATGCCGTGTTCGTCGGCCACGACATCCTGCTCGATCGCATGCCGCATCGCAGCCAGACGATGGAGCAGCTGCTGCTCGTCGGCCACCTGTCGACACTGAAAATCACCGGCGGCCGCGCACGCGCACGCCGCGTCCACTTCCGTCACCTGCCGGTGTCACCGCGCAAAACCTATCGCCGCTACTTCGGCTGCGAAGTCCGCTTCGGACAAACCGCAGACGGCATCGTCTACAGCGACCACGATCTGGCCAGTCCGATCATTGCGTCCGACACGCACGCCTACCGCCGCGCGATCACATTCATCGACGCCGCGTTCACCGAACAGCGGCCGCCGCTGCACGCGCAAGCGCGCGGCCTGATCATGCAATTGCTCACCAGCGGCGACTGCACGAACCAACGAATCGCCACCGAACTCAAGCTTCATGCTCGCACCGTGCATCGGCGGCTCGCCGTCGAGGGCACATCGTTCCACCGCATCAAGGACGAAGTCCGCCGCGACCTGATGCTCTACTACAGCCGGCAGACCGATCTCGACTTCGCGCGAATTACGGAACGCCTCGGTTTCGCCGAACAATCGGTGCTGACCCGCAACTGCCGGCGCTGGTTTTCGATGACGCCGACCGAAATGCGGGCGCTTGACGTCATGGACGAATGACTCCGCTGCCCGGAAAGCCCGGCTGCGCCGGTTCTCCGAAAGCGTCAAGCAGCTTGCGGAACCGCGCTTCCACGATCGGTCGATAGCTCGGATGGCTGATGATGTAGGGCTCGTTCTGTTCGATCGCCCGCACCACCATCCGACCGAGCCAGATCGGTTCCATCATTTTCGATTCGAGACCTTCACGCGGGATCTGGCCGGATTCGATGTCCGCGAGCGACATCAGACTGCGCGTGAGCCCCGGGAACAGCACCGAGACACCGATGCCGAACGGCGCGAATTCGTCGCGGATCGCGTCAGACAGTCCGGTGACGGCAAACTTGCTCGCCGAATACGCAGCGAAACTGCCGAAAGCCAGGAGACCGTTCATCGACGAGGTATTGACGATGTGCCCGCTTCGCTGCGCGCGCAGATCGTCCGCAAAGGTGGCGATGCCGAGATAGACGCCCGTGACGTTGATCGCCATCACGCGTGCGAAGGCTTCCGGCGCGACCTGAGACAGCGGCTCGCGCGGCATCGAAACGCCGGCGTTGTTGCACAGCACGTCGACCGAACCGAAGCGGTCGCGCGCCACCTGCCGCGCCGAAGCCCAGCTTGCCGACGACGTCACGTCGAGCTCGACGGCGATGGCGTCGTCTCCGAACGCTGTAGCTTGATCGCGCGCGCGCGCCGGATCGATATCGGCGAGAACGAGCTTCATGCCGCGCTCCGCGAACGCTTGTGCCATTCCATTGCCGATTCCGCCGCCGCCACCGGTGATGAAAGCGGTCTTTCCTTCCAGATTCATGATCAGATCTCGTTCGTGGGGATATGGCCTATGCCGAAGCGCAGCGCCGGTCAGCCGGCGCTTTCGTTATGCGCATGTACGGCCGGACGAGCGCATGCTGGGGTTCAAGGTCGCGCTGCAGTTCGACTGCCAGCGCAACGTGCGCGAAGCACAGAACCAGATTCATCAGCCGCTGTTCGGCCTCATCGAACTGGCTCAAGGGCTTCGCGTCGAGATACGCCAGTGCGTCGGGAACCTGTCCGACCATCGCGTTGTAGAAGCCGAGGCGGGCGACGTCGTCGCTGACGTCGCGGCAATGTGCGCGGCCGGCAGCGGTGTCGGCAGCCCAGAAATCAACGAACGGCGTCAGCGCATCGAATCCGGCCGGCAGTGACGATGAGGAAACGCTCATGCCGCAGCTCCTGCGCATTCGGCCTGGTACGCCTGCACTCTCGCATCGACGTGATGCATCAGATGGCGCAGCAAGATCTCGTGTTCCTGGAAATGGATGTGCCGTAGCGCGCCGCTGTTCAGGCCCTGCTGTCCTGCCTCGATCACCGCACGATCCTCGCAGTGCACGTCGCGCGCCATTGCCATCGAAAACTCGCGCCCGAAACGTTCGCTGGCACTGGCGTCGTCGCCCACCCAGTAGATGCGGATCACGCCGCGCGATTTGCGCGCGCTGATCGGCATGATCGTGTGCGAGAAGTGCTGGGTCGGTGTGCCGATCAGGAAAAAGTTGGGAAACAGCGCGTAATACTCGCGGCCATGCGGACTGCTCATCAGGCCCTTCTGCATCAGGGTCGGGACCAGCTTGCCGAACGCGAGCATCTGCGTGGCGCTGAGCTTCGGCGCCGGGTTGGTCCAGATCGTCTGCGTGCGGCTTTCGCCGTGAAAGCCATAGCGGGTCGGATATCCGAACGGATTGTCCGGGCCAACCGCGCCACCGCCA
>DATCXY010000394.1:0-4669 GCA_036570585.1 Solimonas sp.
GGGCCGCTCGACTATGTCGCGCGCTTCGACGGCAAGCGCGCGGTCTATGTGACGGCCAACCAGAAGACCGGCCGCAACATCTTCGAGACCAAGGCCCAGATCGACACGGTCGCTGCGGACTTCGCCAAGACCCTGCCAGCCGGCGTGAGCCTGCAGCTCGGCTTCGATCAGTCGAAAAACGTGCGCACGCGCCTCGATCGGCTAGGTCACGATTTCCTGCTCGCGATCATTCTGGTCGCACTGACGCTGCTGCCGCTCGGCCTGCGCGCAGCGGGCATCGTCATGGTGTCGTTGCCGCTGTCGCTGCTGACCGGCCTGGCTGCGTTGTACTTCGCCGGCTTTTCGCTGAATCAGCTGTCGATCGCCGGCTTCGTCATCGCGCTCGGCCTGCTGGTCGACGATTCCATCGTCGTGACTGAGAACATCGCGCGCTTCTTGCGCATGGGCTATACGCGCGACGAAGCTGCAATCCGCGCAACCCGGCAGATCTCGCTAGCGGTGCTCGGTTGTACCGCGACACTGCTGTTCGCGTTCGTGCCGCTGCTGTCACTGCCGGGAAACGCAGGCAAGTTCATCCGCTCGATGCCACTGGCGGTGGTATTCACGGTCGCCGCCTCGCTGCTGATCTCGCTGACCATCATTCCGTTTCTGGCGTCGCGCGTACTGCCGCGTGATGGCAACGAAGAAGGCAATGCTGCACTGCGCGGCCTGTTGCGCTTGATCCACGGCGTTTATGCCCCGCTGCTGCGGCGCGCACTCGCGCATCCGCGATTAACCGTCTTGCTGTCGGCGCTGGCATTCGCGCTGAGTTTCGCGCTGGTGCCGTTGATGGGCCTGTCGCTGTTTCCGCACGCCGACACCCCGCAGTTCATGATCGACATCAGCACGCCAACGGGCAGCAGCCTCAGCCGCACCGACGCGGTGTTGCGCGAAGTCGAAACCGTGCTCGATGCCCAGCCCGAGGTGAAACATCAGCTGTCGAATCTCGGCCATGGCAATCCGCGCGTCTACTACAACGTGTTCCCGCGCGAGGACGCGTCGAACTATGCGGAAGTATTCGTGCAGCTCAAGGCTTATGACGCTCAGCGCACGCCCCTGTTTCTGGACCGCCTGCGCGCACGCTTCAACGCGATCCCCGGCGCCGAGATCATCGTCAAGGAATTCGAGAATGGCCCACCGATCGAGGCGCCGATCGCGCTGCGCGTGATCGGACCCGATCTCGATACGCTGCGCGATATCGCCGCGCGTGTCGAAACGCTGATGCAGGCAACACCCGGCGTACGCAACATCGGCAATCCACTGCGGCGCTCGCGCGTCGATCTACAGCTCGACATCGACACCGCCAAGGCCGGGCTGCTCGGCGTCCCGGTTCTCGATCTCGATCGCGCCGTACGGCTCGCCGTCGCCGGACTTTCGGCGGGCGACTTTCATGAGGCCGATGGCGACAAGTATCCGATCGTGCTGCGCGCCGCGATGACGACGCGCCCGACGCTGTCGACACTGGAAGGTTTGCATGTAGCCTCCGCCAATGGCGCGCAGATACCGCTCGCGGAACTGGCGACACTCGAGCTCAGCGAATCGCAACCCCGCATTTACCGGCGCAATCGCGAACGCGCGGTGTCGATCTCCGCCTACACCGGCACCGGCTACAACACGGAGGCGCTGACCCGTGAACTGCTGGGCAAGATGGCCAAGCTCGACTGGCCGGCCGGCTATCGGTACGAGGCCGGCGGCGAAGTGCAGGGGCGCAAAGACAGCTTCGCCGGCTTCGGCACCGCGATCATCGTCGCCGTGTTCGGCATCATGGCGGTGCTGGTGCTGGAATTCGGCAGCTTCCGCAGCACGCTGATCGTTGCCGGCGTGATCCCGCTCGGCGTCACCGGCGGCATCGTCATGCTGTTCCTGTGCGGCTACACGCTGAGTTTCACGGCGATGATCGGCTTCATCGCCCTGATCGGCATCGAGATCAAGAATTCGATCCTGCTCGTCGACTTCACCAACCAGCTGCGCTTGCAGGGCAAACCGCTCGATGACGCGATCGCCGAGGCCGGCGAGATTCGCTTCCTGCCGATCCTGCTGACCTCGGTCACCGCAATCGGCGGCCTGCTGCCACTGGCGCTGCAGAACTCGGCGCTGTATTCGCCGATGGCGCTGGTGATCATCGGCGGCCTGATCAGCTCGACCCTGATCGGCCGGCTGGTCACGCCGGTGATGTACAAGCTGCTGCCGCCGACGCTGACGATATCGCAGCCGTCCTGAACTTCTTCGGATTGCAGTCAGCCGGGCACCGTATCATTCAGAGCATCGAACCTCCGAAACACTTCCCGGTCAGACCCGCCATGAACAGACGTGATCTCCTCAAGTCCGCCGCCGCCCTCGCTGCCGCCGGCATGCCGGGTGCGGCGAGCTTTCTTTCATCGGCCGCGTACGCCGCCGAGGTCAAGCCGCTCGGCAAGCCGCAGCCTTTCGATTTCGCGACGCTCAAGGGCCACGCCCGCGCGATGGCGGGCGCGCCGTACCGCAAGCCGTCGAACGTGCTGCCGAAGCCGATCGCCGCGCTCGATTGGGACAAATGGCAGTCGATCCGCTTCAAGGACGAACATTCGCTGTGGAAGGATCAGGACCTGAACTTTCAGGCGCGCTTCTTCCATCTGGGCTTCACGATCCGCACGCCGGTGCACATGTACGAGATCGTCGATGGCCAGGCGACCGAGATCGCGTATGACAGCGCGATGTTCGATTACGGCAAGAGCGGCGTGAAGGCCGGCTCGCTGCCCAAGGATCTCGGCTTTGCCGGCTTTCGTCTCAATTACCGCGATGATTTCGTGCGCGACGTCGCGGCGTTTCAGGGCGCGTCGTACTTTCGCGCGGTCGGCGGCGACAAGCAGTACGGGCAATCGGCACGGGGCCTGGCGATCGACTGCGGCATGGATCGGCCCGAGGAGTTTCCGATCTTCGTCGCGTATTACCTCGAACGGCCGGCGAAGGGCGCGAACACGGTCACGGTCTACGGCCTGCTCGATTCGGAAAGCGTGACCGGCGCGTATCGCTTCATGATGACGCCGGGTGAAACCTTCGTGATGGAGATCGACTCGGCGCTGTATCCGCGCAAGGCGATCGATCGCGTCGGCATCGCGCCGCTGACCAGCATGTTCCAGTTCGGCGAGAATGATCATCGCGTCGCCAACGACTGGCGCCCGGAGATTCACGATACCGACGGCCTGCAGATGTGGACCGGCGCCGGTGAATGGATCTGGCGGCTGCTGGTCAACCCCATTGGCGTGCGCGTCAACTCGTTCGTCGACCGCGACCCGCGCGGTTTCGGCCTGATGCAGCGCGACCGCAACTTCGATCACTACCAGGACGACGGCGTGTTCTACGACAAGCGGCCGTCGGTCTGGGTCGAGCCGAAGGGCAGCTGGGGTGAAGGCGCGGTAATGCTGGTCGAGATCCCGACCGCAGATGAGACCTTCGACAACATCGTCGCATTCTGGAATCCGAAACAGCCGATTGCGCCCGGCAAGGAATATCTCTATGCGTATCGCCTGAGCTGGGGCGCCGCCAATCCGTACAAACCGCCGCTGGCAACCGCGCAGGCGACGCGCACCGGCATCGGCGGCATCATCGGCCAGCCGCGTACGCATTTTTCGCGGCGGTTCGCGATCGACTTCGTCGGCGGCTCGCTGAAGACGTTGTCGCGCGAAGCCAAGGTCGAGGCCGCGATCAGCGCATCACGCGGCAAGCTCGAAATCGTCTCCGCCCGCCCGCTCGATGCGATCAACGGCTGGCGCGCGATGTTCGATCTGGTGCCGGACGCCAGTACCGAACCGATCAACCTGCGCCTCTATCTGAAGCTCGACGGCAAACCGCTCAGCGAAACCTGGCTGTACCAGTACACGCCGCCGCCGGTCGCGGAACGCAAGTTCTAGCGCGGCGATGCGGCACCTTCGCGCCGCACCGGAATATCCGTCATTGCGAGCCGCGCAGCGGTGAAGCAATCCAGCAGCAGCGCCGGATCGAGCGCCGCATCTGGATTGCTTCGTCAGCCTTCGGCCTCCTCGCAATGACGCATGCTGCGTAATCCGCGGTTCAAGTGCCTTTCTCCGAAGCGCAGGCGCCTTTCACTTCCTCGCGAATGATCTCCGCGAGCCGCCACGCACCGCGGCCGGGATAGTCGCGATCGGCAAACACCAGATACAACTCCAGATAGCGCTCGCCGCCGTCGCGCATCGGCAGTCGCTTGAGCTGGCCGCTTTCGATCTCCGCGCGAATGGTGTCTTCGGCAAACCACGCGAAGCCAAGACCCATCTTCGCGGCGGCGATCGATGTCGCCTTGTTCGACACCGTCCAACGTTGCTCGGCACCGAGCCAGCCGCCGGACTCGCGAATGCGGTTGTGCGCCGAATCGCGGATCACCAGCTGGCGGTACGGGCGCAGATCGCGGTACGTCAGCGGCCGGCCAAGCTTCTGCAACGGATGATCGGGATGCGAGACGGCGACGAAGCGCAGCCGCATCAATGATTCGCCAAAAAACCCGCCCGGCACGTGACCGGCGATCGCGAAATCGACCTTGCGCTCAAGCAGCGCCTCGTCCGTGCCGCCGAGCACGGTCTCGCACAGTTGCACGCGCGTGTCCGGCCGCTCTTCGGCGAAACGCTCGACGCACTTC
>DATCXY010000395.1:0-4902 GCA_036570585.1 Solimonas sp.
GCCGCAGGCACCGACATGCAATTCGTACAACACGGTTTCGTGCCATGGGCGTCCCCGCCAGTCCGGGGTTTGCCACGGGTACGCATGCGGGTCGACGACGCGGCTGTAACCATGCACATCATCGGTCTGCGCGCGTGAGGCCGGATCGGGGACGGCGAGGCCGTCGGCGAGACGATAGCGATAGCACTCGCCTGCGTCGCAATCGACATCGAGCTCGAACCAGCCGTCGGCGCGGCACTGCATCGGCTGCGCTGGGCGACTGTCAACCTCCAGATACAGTTTCTGCTGACCCGGTGCCCAGATGCGGAAGTTCGTGCGTTGTCCATCGCGCACAGTCGCACCGAACGGCAGCAGGTGGGCGTAGCGATGGCTCATGCCGCGCGCGACGCCTCTTCATCAAGATCCGGCGCATCGGCACACACCTGCGTCTGATTTGCGGCGAGAGCGTCGCCTGGCGCAAGCGCCGCCACTTCGGCACGGGCGGTCAGCAGCATCAGGCTATGGCCGGCGACTTCGACCGTGCCGTCGACGACGTGCAGGTCCGAACGATCCGGATCGTCACTGTCGATCAACAGGCGATAGTCGAGCGTCGGCGGCGGCAACCGGAAGCTGTAGGCGTCGCCATCGGCGTTGAACAGCGCGATGACGGCTTCGATGGTCTTTCCGTCGTCGTCGGCCATCGGCGCGGCGCGGCGCAGGCCAAGCAGTCGGGCGTTCGGATTGTTCCAGTGATCTTCGGGCAGATCGTCGCCATATTCATCGAACCAGAATACGTCGCGGACACCGGGCGCCAATTCGAGCTGCGCATGCTGGAAATACAGGCCCTGCAGCAATGGCTGTTCGCGCCGCAGCGCGATCAGCCGGGAGACGAATGCGATCAGCGCCGCGCCGCGGTCACCGTCGGGCAGCGACCAGTCCAGCCACGCCGTCGCATTATCCTGGCAGTAGACGTTGTTGTTGCCTTGCTGGGTCTGGCCAAACTCATCGCCAGCCAGCAGCATCGGCATGCCGTGCGAGATCAGCAGCGTCGTCAGCATCGCGCGCTTGAGCTTGTCGCGCTGCGCGATGACCTGCGGATCATCGCTCATCCCTTCGGCGCCCCAGTTACTGCTGTCGTTGTGATCGGCACCATCGCGATTGTTCTCGCCGTTGGCGTCGTTGTGCTTGTCGTTGTAGCTGACCAGGTCTTCGAGCGTGAAGCCATCGTGCGCGGTGATGAAGTTGACGCTCGCGGATGGCCGGCGGCGATGGTGATCGAATAGTTCAGCCGAGCCTTGCAGGCGCGCGGCCAGGGCAGGGCGCTGGCCGGCATCGCCGCGCCAGTAACGGCGCACGTCGTCGCGGAACTTGCCGTTCCACTCGCCCATGCCGGCCGGATGATTGCCGATCTGGTAGCCGCCGGGGCCGATGTCCCAGGGTTCGGAGATCAATTTGACGC
Organism: Solimonas sp.; assembly: GCA_036570585.1. Classification (GTDB taxonomy): domain Bacteria; phylum Pseudomonadota; class Gammaproteobacteria; order Nevskiales; family Nevskiaceae; genus Solimonas. Next base: position 1,439 of record DATCXY010000395.1, read on the forward strand.
GTGACAGCAGCGGGTCCTGCATCAGTGCGTCGAAGAACCCGGCGCCGGGATCGAAGCCCTGGGTCTCGCGACCGAGCGTGACGCCGAGATCGAAACGGAAGCCATCGACGTGGAATTCCTGCACCCAGTAACGCAGCGAATCCATCGTCATGCGGATCACCGCCGGATGGCTGAAGTTGACGGTATTGCCGCAGCCGGTATCGTTGATGTGGTGGCGCGGTGCATCCGGCAGCAGCCGGTAATAAGCGGCATTGTCGAGGCCGCGGAACGACAGCGTCGGCCCGAGTTCGCTGCCTTCGCAGGTATGGTTGTAGACGACATCGAGGATCACTTCGATGCCGGCATTGTGTAATTCGCGTACCGCCCATTTGATCTGGCCGAGTGTGCCGTCCGACAGATAGGCGTTGTCCGGCGCGAAGTACGCCAGTGTGTTGTAGCCCCAGTAATTGGTAAGGCCTTGTTCGACCAGATGACGGTCGCGCACGAATGCGTGTATCGGCAGCAGCTCGATGGTGGTGATGCCGAGACGCTGCAGATATTCAATGTTCTTGGCATGGCCGAGTGCGCCGAAAGTACCGCGATCATGCGCTGGAAAACAGTCGCGAGCCCGGGTCAGTCCCTTCAGATGCGCTTCGTAGATCACCGTCTCGCCGCGCGCATGATGCGGCGGCCGATCGCCGACCCAGTCGAAGTGATCGTCGATCACCACCGCTCTGGGTACGTATGCCGCACTGTCACGACGATCGAATGACAGATCGCCGCGCGGCGAGCCGACACGATAGCCGTACAAGGCGTCGTGCCATTTCAGTTCGCCGGCGAGCTGGCGCGCATACGGATCGATCAGCAGCTTGTGCGCGTTGAAACGCAGGCCGTGTTTCGGCTCGTATGGCCCATAGGCACGATAGCCGTACTGCTGACCGGGTCGCGCGTGCGGCAGATAGCCGCGCCAGACGCCATCGATGCAGTCGGGCATCGCCAGCCGCGTTTCGTGGCGACCGCTGGTATCGAAGATGCATAACTCGATCCGTTCCGCAGCATCGGAAAACACGGCGAAGTTCGTGCCGCGCCCGTCCCAGTGTGCCCCCAGTGGACCATTGAGATGCGCTGGTTCGGGCGGCAGCAGACAGTCAGGAAGATCATTCGACATCAGCGTGAATCCGGGTCATGGCGGCAGGTCGGTTTCAAGCGTCGTGTCGCAGCCAGATCACCGCCAGCGGTGGTAGCGTCAGATTCAGCGATAGCGCTTGGCCGTACGCACCAATGTTGGTGGTCTCGATTGCACCGAGGTTGCCAATGCCGCTGCCGCCGTAATACTGCGAATCGGTATTGAGCACTTCGCGCCAGACGCCGGGCAGCGGCACGCCGACGCGATAGTCATGTCGCGGCACCGGCGTGAAGTTGCAGACCGCGAGCAGCGGCGCATCGCCATCGTCGCCGCAGCGCAGATACGCGAACACGCTGTTCGCGGCGTCGTCGCCGATCAGCCACTGGAAGCCCCGCGCCGCGCCATCGTGCACGTGCAGTGCCGGTTCGCTGACATAGAGCCGGTTGAGATCGCGGACCAGATGCTGGATGCCGCCGTGCAACGGGTCGGACAGGGCCGGCCAATCGAGTTGCGTGTCGTGATTCCATTCGCGCTGCTGCGCCAGCTCGCCGCCCATGAACAGCAGCTTCTTTCCGGGGTGCGACCACATGAAACCGAAGTACGCGCGCAGATTGGCAAAGCGCTGCCAGTCGTCCCCCGGCATCTTGCCGATCATTGAGCCCTTGCCATGCACGACTTCATCGTGCGACAGCGGCAGCACAAAGTGCTCGGAGAACGCGTAGACCAGACCGAAAGTCAGCTGCTCGTGATGATGGCGGCGACGGATAGGATCGTTCTGCACGTAATGCAGGCTGTCGTGCATCCAGCCCATGTTCCATTTGTAGTGAAAACCCAGGCCACCATCGGCCGTCGCGCGCGTGACGCCGGGCCACGCTGTCGATTCCTCGGCGATCATCAGTGCGCCGGGGCAACGTTCGCGCACGACATCATTGAGATGACGCAGGAACTCGACGTTCTCCAGATTCTCGCGGCCGCCGTGCTGGTTCGGTATCCATTCACCGGCTTTGCGCGAGTAGTCGCGATAGAGCATCGACGCAACCGCGTCGACGCGCAGCCCGTCGATGTGGAACTGCTCCAGCCAGTGCAAGCCGCTGGCGAGCATGAAGCCATGCACCTCGCGACGACCGAGGTTGTAGATCAGCGTGTTCCAATCCTGATGAAAACCCTCGCGCGGATCTTCATGCTCATACAGCGCGGTGCCATCGAAATGCGCAAGGCCATGCTCATCCGTTGGAAAGTGCGCGGGTACCCAGTCGAGCAGCACGCCGATATTGGCGGCATGCGCACGATCGACGAAGCGACGCAGGCCGTCAGGATCACCGAACCCGGCGTGTGGCGCGAACATGCCGAGTGGCTGATAGCCCCAGGAGCCGCCGAATGGGTGGGCCATCACCGGCAGCAGCTCGATATGCGTGAAGCCCATGTCGGCGACGTAGGGAATCAGCTGATCGGCGAGCTCGTCCCACGATAGCGACGTCTGCGCCGCATCCCAGCGTCGGCGCCACGAGCCGGCGTGCACTTCATAAATTGAAATCGCTGCCTGAAGAGAGCCACGGTCGGCGCGTGACCGCAGCCAGTGCTGATCGGTCCACGCGAACGGCGTGGGGTCGGCAACGACCGATGCCGTCAGCGGCGCCGGTTGTGCCTGCAATGCGACCGGATCGGCCTTCAGCGGCTGCATGCCGTGCGGGCCGAGAATCTCATATTTGTAGGTACTGCCGATCGGCAGGCGCGGGATGAAAATCTCCCAGACGCCGGAGGGTCGACGCGCACGCATGACATGACGGCGACCGTCCCAACTGTTGAAGTCGCCGACCACCGATACGCGCCGCGCGTTCGGCGCCCACACCGCAAAGCGCACGCCTTCGACATCATCGATCGTCATCGCCTGAGCGCCGAGCGTGCGGCCGAGCTCGCGATGTGTGCCTTCATTGATCAAGTGCAGGTCAAGCTCGCCGAGCAGCAGGCCGAATGAATATGGATCTTCGGTTTCCTGCGTTGCGCCGACCCAGTGAATACGAAGCCGATAGGGCGCATCGCGCGCAATGCGGCCGACGAACAGACCGGGCGACTGCGGCGTCGACAGCTCCGCAAGTTGGGTGTCATCGTTCCGGGCGATGACTTCGACGCGCTCGGCCTGCGGCAGATAGGCGCGGATGATGGTGTGTTTGCCGTCTGGATCGGCATGTGGTCCGAGCAGCGCGAACGGATTGCCGCAATGTCCGTCGACCAGCGACGCGAGCGCCGGCAGATCAAGCAGGGCAGCGTCGCCACTATCGTCGTGGCGTGCCCTCCGTGGCTGCCCGTTCATGTGGTTTCCAGCACGCCGAGCCGGCGCGCGGTCGCGGCAAGGCCGCGT
>DATCXY010000396.1:0-5413 GCA_036570585.1 Solimonas sp.
TCGCCGGCGTGCAGTTCGGCGACTACGAACAGTTCAGTTTTCCCGGCTGGCACAAGGAAATCGTGCACGGTTACGTGATGAAGCCGTGGAACTATCACAAGGGCAAAAAATATCCGGTCGCGTTCATCGTCCATGGCGGCCCGCAAGGCAGCATGGGCAATGACTTCCATTACCGCTGGAACCCGGCGATCTACGCCGGCATGGGTTACGCGGTCGTGTTCATCGACTTTCTCGGTTCGACCGGCTACGGCCAGGCGTTCACCGATTCGATCTCCGGCGACTGGGGCGGCAAACCGCTTGAAGACCTGCAGAAAGGCTGGGCATACGCGCTGGAGAAGTACGACTTCCTCGACGGCGACAAGGCCGCGGCGCTCGGCGCCAGCTACGGCGGCTACATGATGAACTGGATCGAGGGCAACTGGCCTGACGCGTTCAAGTGCATCGTCAATCACGACGGCGTGTTCGACAACCGCATGATGTATTACTCGACCGAAGAACTCTGGTTCGACGAGTGGGAGAACGGCGCGACGCAGTACGACAATCCGGAAGCGTACGAGCGGTTCAATCCCGTCAACCACGTCAAGCGCTGGAAGACGCCGATGCTGGTCATCCACGGCGAAAAGGATTTCCGCATTCCGACCGAGCACGGCATTGCTGCGTTCACTGCGCTGCAGCGGCGCGGCATTGCGTCGGAGCTGCTGGTGTTCCCGGACGAAAACCACTGGGTCCTGAAGCCGCACAACAGCGTGCAGTGGCATGACACGGTGCAGGCGTGGTTGCAGCGCTGGATCGGCGGAGACGCCAAATAGCTGCTGCGCTCGACCTCTCTTTGACACCTCCAGCGTGAAGAATTTCAGGGAGCAGATAATGAGAAGAATCCTGATCATTCTCGGTGCCAGTGCGTTAACGACGCTCGCTGCCTGCGCAACACCGCCCGCCACAACGGCCGCCACCGCCGTTGCCCAACCCGCGCTGGTGCCGCCGCTGCAACAGGCCGAGAACGCAATCACCACGGACTTGTTGCTCGCTCACATCAAGGTCTTGGCCTCCGATGAATTCGAAGGCCGGCTGCCCGGCACGCCGGGCGAGGACAAGTCAGTCGCTTACATCACAGAGCAGTTCAAGGCGCTGAAGCTGGCCCCCGGCAATCCGGACGGCACGTACATACAGGACGTGCCGCTGGTCGGCATCGACGGCACATCGCGCATGCAGATGGTGTCCGGCGGCAAGCACATCAAACTTGATGTCGGCCACGATTTTGTCGCGACCACCGCGCGCTTCGTGCCGCAGGTGAATGTCAGGAACTCGCCGATGCTGTTCGTCGGCTACGGCGTGCAGGCACCCGAATACCGCTGGGACGATTACAAGGGCGTAGACCTGAAAGGCAAGACCATCGTCATGCTGATCAACGATCCGGCGATCCCGGATCCAAACGATCCGGCCAAGCTCGATCCGGCGATGTTCAAGGGCGATGCGATGACCTATTACGGTCGCTGGACGTACAAGTACGAGATCGCATCGAAGCTCGGCGCCGCGGCGGCGATCATCGTCCACGAGGCTGTGCCCGCTGCGTATCCGTGGGAGGTCGTCGAAAACAGCTGGAGCGGCGAACAGTTCAGCCTCGCTGCTGATGACCGGAACATGAGCAAGGTCGCGGTGCAGTCGTGGATCACGCTGGCCAAGGCGCATGAGCTGTTCAAGGACGCGGGCCTCGACTTCGACACGCTCAAGAAGGCGGCGCTGTCACGTGACTTCAAGCCGGTCCCGCTGCACGCCAAGGCGAGCTTCACGATCGACAACAAGGTCCGCAGCGTGCAATCGCATAACGTGATCGCCAAGCTCGAAGGTTCGGACCCGGCACTGAAAGACGAATACATCATCTACACCGCGCACTGGGATCATCTCGGCCATGACCGGGCGCTGCCTGGGGATCAGATCTTCAACGGCGCTGCCGACAACGCCTCGGGCGTCGCCGGCCTGCTGGCAATCGCCAAGGCCTACACCACGCTGCCAACGCCACCGAAGCGTTCAGTGCTGTTCATGTCGGTCACCGCCGAAGAACAGGGTCTGCTCGGCTCCAAACGCTACGCCACACACCCGCTGTACCCGCTGAACAAGACGCTCGCCGATTTCAACATGGACGTGCTCAACACCTACGGCGCGACGCACGACACCCAGGTGATCGGCGCCGGCCAGAACAGCGTCGAAGACACTTACGCGCAGGTCGCCGCCAAACATGGCCGTGTCGTCGTCACCGACAACGAGCCGGCCAAAGGCTATTACTACCGCTCCGACCAGTTCGAACTCGCCAAGCAGGGCCTGCCGTCGCTGTACGTCAAACGTGGCATCGACGTGATCGGCAAACCCGCCGGCTACGGCAAGGCGCAACTCGATGCCTATACCACCCGGCACTACCACAAGCCATCCGACGAAGTGAGCCCCGACTGGAATTTGAGCGGTGCCGTCGCCGACACGCAGTTGCTGTTCGAGACTGGCAACGTGATCGCCAATGGCAGCGTCTGGCCGACGTGGAAGGACGGATCGGAATTCAAGGCGATCCGCGAACGTTCGCTCGCCGGACACTGAAGCGCCGGACCGCATCAGGCAGGAGCGGGCCATGGCCGCAAGGCCATCGCCCGCTCCTGCAGACGAAGCGCATCCCCTACACTACGCACCCTCGCATCGCACGGATCATTCCGCCTTGTCCGCCCAACTGATCGACGGTAAAGCCGTCGCCGCCACTGTTCATGAACGCGTCCGCGTCGCGGTCGCGACCCGTACCGCGGCCGGCCATCGCGCACCCGCACTCGCGACCGTGCTCGTCGGCGCCGATCCCGCGTCGGAAATCTACGTCCGCAACAAACGCCTGACCTGCGAGAAAGTCGGCGTGCGTTCGGTGCCGATGCACTTTGCCGCCGACATCGGCGAGGCCGAACTGCTGGCCGCCATCGATGCACTCAATGCCGACGACGACATCGACGGCATCCTCGTGCAGCTGCCGCTGCCCGGCCACATCAATGCGATCCGCGTCACCGAACGCATTCGCGCCGACAAGGACGTCGATGGCTTCCACCCGTACAACATCGGCCGCCTCGCCCAGCGCCTGCCGGTGCTGCGGCCGTGCACACCGTTCGGCGTGATCGAACTGCTGAAGAGCGCCGGCGAAACCTTCAAGGGCAAACGCGCCGTGGTCGTCGGTGCCAGCAATCACGTCGGCCGGCCGATGATGCTGGAGCTGATGCTGGCCGGTGCGACCGCGACCTGCTGCCACCGCTTCACCGCCGATGTCGCCGGCGAAGTCGCACGCGCCGACATCGTTGTCGCCGCCGTCGGCAAACCGCGCATGGTGCAAGGCGACTGGATCAGGCCCGGCGCGACCGTCATCGACATCGGCATCAACCGCCTGCCCGACGGCAAGCTCTGCGGCGACGTCGATTTCGATGCGGCTCGTCAGCGCGCCGCGTTCATCACGCCGGTGCCGGGCGGGGTCGGGCCGATGACGGTGGCGATGTTGATGGACAACACGCTGACGGCTTGTGTGGCGAGAGCCGGAAGTGATGCCCATTGATCGTTTCTAGCAGGCGCAGAATCGGCAGGTTTCATCCGCTCATGCGCGGACCCGGGCCACGCCACACTGCACACCGCACAATCCCCACTCGCCTTCCGGAGCGCTGACATGCCCGCATCCCGCAAGATTCTCTGCATCGTCTACGGTCTGATCGCCTTGCTCGCACTGGCCGGCACCTGGGCCCATAACGTCGCGTATCTGTCGCGCGGTTTTGTCGGTGCGAATGTGGCGTTCTGGCATGACACGCTGGCGAATCCGGCGAGCCGTTCAATCACGGTTGATCTGTTCTCTCTCGGCCTGGCGATTTTCGTCTGGATGATTCTGGAGGCACGCCGGCTCGGCATGCGCGGCGTGTGGCTGTATCTGGTGTTCGGCATGCTGATCGCCATCAGCGTGACGGTGCCGATCTTCCTGATCAACCGCGAGCTTGCGCTGCATGAGCGCGAGCCCTCGAGCCGCGCCGGGACGTTCAGCGTCCCGGACATCATCGGCCTGATCCTGGTCGGCGCCGCCAGCACGGCATACGCGGTTATGGGCTTGCTGTAACGCGCATGCGCGCTTCTGTTGGCCTCGTGATTGGGAATTGACCGCAGCGAGTCACCCATCACGATTTTTCCGGCCCGTTCAGTGCATCAGTTGTCGTTGAACGACGATCCGATTGCCGCGATCTGTTTGAGCTGCGAGGTCAGGAACGTGCTGGTGTTCTGCATCGACGAAATCAAGGTATCCAGCGCAGTGAATTGCGCCCGATAGCGCGCTTCGACCTTGTCCATGCGTGCGTTGAGCGCATCGAACTGCGAATCCAGTCCGTCGAGCTGAGTCTTGAGTGCGTCGTCACGTGCTTCGACCAGGCCGTCGTTGCCGATGATGCGATCGATCGCGCCATTGAGCTGCGCGGCAATGCCACTGCTGCTGCCAAACAGTTTTTGCACCGACGCGCTGTCGGCGTTGAGCGCATCGGTAAGCTTGTTGTTGTCGACGGTCAGCGTCCCGTCCGCCGCGGTCGTGATGCCGAGCTGCGAGAGGTACTGGAAGCCGCCGGCGCCGCTGACGTCCCCGCCAATGATGTTGCGCAGACTCGACTGCGCGCCGCGCACCATCGAATCGCCATTCAGTATTCCTGCGGACTTGGTTGATGCGTCGTATTTGGTCAGTGCGCCCATCGTCGTCACGGCGCTGTTGTAGGCGCTGACGAATGCCTGGATCGCAGTCGCGGCGGCAGTATTGTTGAACGCAACGGTCAGCGATTTGCTGACGCCAGGATCGGTCGCGAGCAGATTGAGGCTGACGCCATCGATCGCATCACTGACGGTGTTGGTCGCCGAGTAAACGTCGTAGCCGTCGATGCGCACATGCGCATCCTGCGCCGCCTGTGTCTCGCTGAATGACAGCAGCGACGATGTGACGGAAACCGCGTTGGCGGCACCGGTGTCGTTCGAGGTCAGCAGCAGATGCGTACCGCCATTTTCGGTGATCAAGGTCGCGGTCACGCCGCTGTTGTCGCTGGCGTTGTTGATCGCGTTCTTGAGATCGCTCAGCGAATTGTCGGCGGCGCCGAGCGTGACAGTGAACGACTTGCCACCGACCGTCATCGTCACGTCACCGGCACCGAGCGCGGCCGAGGTGCTGGCGTAAGCGGCCGATGCGAGCTTTTCCGGTTTGGCGAGATCGACGACCTCGACCGAATAGTTGCCGCGCGTCGCCGCACTGGTGGTCGTCGCCGTGAACTTGGCGAGGTCGGATGACGCGGCTGAAAGCGTGGCCACCGAGCCGCCTGACTTCAAGGCATCGAGCTTGGATTGCAGGTTCGACAGCACGGCCTTGAAAGTGCCGACCGCCGATAGC
>DATCXY010000397.1:0-1871 GCA_036570585.1 Solimonas sp.
CGTTGCCGGGCAGCTGAAGGTCAATGCCGGCGAGTACGCGCAGCACCTCGCGCGAGCGCAACGAGAAATGCAATCGGGACTGCTGTGCCGCGAAGAACGCGTCGACGTCCGCAGCGCTGCGCGGCACGTCACGTGCGCCGCGTGCTTCGGCAACGCACGCGGTTTCGCGGAAGTATCGATCTCGAACCTGCTGCGGCAGGTCACTGCGGCAATAGTGCGCATAGCCGCGCAGGAAACTCGCCATCTCGGTGACGTGTACCCAGGCCAGCAGCTCCGGATCATCTGCGGCATAAGCCGAGCCATCCGGCGCGATGCCGCGAACCTGGCGATGAATGGCGGCGACACGCCTGATCAGCGCTCCGGCTGCGTCAGTCGGCGCGAAGCTGGTGCCGGACACAAACGCCGTCGTGCGACGCAACCGTCCGATCAGATCGCCGCGGAAATTCGAGTGATCCCAGACGCCGGCAAGCGCGCGCGGATGCAGTGTTTGCAGCATCAGCGCGCAGATGCCGCCGCTCATCATCGCCGGAAAGTCGCTATGAATCCGCCACGTGACGCTGCCCGGACCGAACAGGCCGGCGTCGCCGAGCGGGGTGTCGTAATCGATGGTCGGCCCCTGCGGTCCGGCGATCACGCCGATCACGCGACGGCGCAGCGGTTCGTGCCAGAAGCGGCGCGTCTTTGCGGGTTTCGCGGGGCTTCGCATGCGGCAATTCAAGCACAGCACCGCGGACGACGCTTTTCGGCTCGACGTTCGCGCGCTACAGTCGTTTTCTTGCCACCACGTTCTGGGCCTCGCGGCCTAAAGGAGACGGGTCATGAAGTCGGATCTCAATCGTCGTCAATTTCTCGGTACCGCGGCAAAGTCGCTGGCGCTGGTCGCCGGCGGCGGCTTGATCACCATGCCGGCGTTGGCCGCCGAAAAGCTGTCGCCCAGCGACCCGACCGCCAAGGCGCTGCACTACACCGAAGACGCGTCGAAGATCGATGCCGCCAAGACCCCGACCTTCAAGGCCGGCAGCCACTGCGCCAATTGCATGCTGTATCAGGCTGCCGCCGCCAAGGACGGATTCGCGCCGTGCGGTGCGTTCGGCGGCAAGCTGGTCGCGCACGGCGGCTGGTGCGCGGCCTGGAACGCGAAGGCCTGATCCCGGCAGCGCCCGTGCCGGACGCCGCATTGCCCGATGCCGATCACCTGACGGTCGCGGCGCACGGCCGCGTCATCGACAGCACGTTTCGACCGCATCGCTGCCTGCGGGGTCCGCATGCGCAGACGGTGATTCCGACGCTGCTGCGGCCGTCGCCGAAGCTCGATCTGGCGATCGAGACGCTGGAACTGCCGGACGGCGATTTTGTCCGTATCGGCTGGGCCGGCATTGAGCAACGCGGGCAGCGCGTCGCGGTACTGATCCACGGTCTGACCGGCGGTTTTCAGTCCAAGTATCTGCGCGGACTCGCGCAGCTGCTGATTGTGCGCGGCTGGCGCATCGCCGTGCTCGAACTGCGCGGCGGTGGCGATAAGCCGAATCGCCTGCCGCGCAACTACCACCATGGCGACACCACGGATCTGCGCTATCTCTGGGCGCTGCTGCAGGAGCGTGATCCGGATGCGCGCCTTGCCGCAGTCGGCTGGTCGCTCGGCGCCAACGTACTGCTCAAGGCGCTCGGCGAGATGGGTGCGAACGCGCCGATTGAAGCCGCCGCCGCCGCTTCTGCGCCGTTCGTGCTGGAGGCTTGCGCCCACAAGCTCGACAGCGGATTTTCGCGCGTCTATCAGCGGCGGCTGTTGCGCGATCTCAAGCAGATGGTCTGCCGCAAGTATCCGCCGCTGGTGGCACCCGAACGTGTCGATCTGCTCGCCACGCGTCGCG
>DATCXY010000398.1:0-3290 GCA_036570585.1 Solimonas sp.
GCTCGCCCGATCCGTACGGCGCGCAGATCGACGGCATGGGTGGCGCGACCTCGTCGACGTCGAAGACCGTGATCCTGTCCAAGAGCACGAAAGCCGATCACGACGTCGACTATCGTTTCGGGCAGGTGTCGATCGACAAGGCCTTCGTCGACTGGTCCGGAAACTGCGGCAATCTCACGGCCGCGGTCGGTTCGTTCGCAATCAGCAATGGTCTGATCGACGCCGCGCGCATTCCGCAGAACGGGGTTTGCGTCGTGCGTATCTGGCAGACGCAGATCAACAAGACCATCGTCGCACACGTGCCGATCACCAACGGTGAAGTGCAGGAAACGGGTGACTTCGAACTCGATGGTGTGACGTTCCCGGCGGCCGAAGTGCAGATCGAATTCCTCGATCCGGCCGACGACGGCGACGAGGGTGGCTCGATGTTCCCGACCGGCAATCTGGTTGACGACCTCGAAGTACCGGGCATCGGCACGTTCAAGGCAACGATGATCAATGCCGGCATCCCGACCGTGTTTCTCAACGCGGCGGACATCGGCTATACCGGCACTGAACTGCGCGACGCGATCAACGCCGATCCGAAGGCGCTCGCGAAGTTCGAGACGATCCGCGCGTACGGCGCGCTGCGCATGGGCCTGATCAAGGACGTGTCGGAAGCTGCCAATCGCCAGCACACGCCGAAAGTCGCTTTCGTCGCGCCGCCGGCCGATTACGTATCGTCGAGCGGCAAGCCGATCAAGGCCAACGATATCGATCTCAATGTGCGTGCGCTGTCGATGGGCAAGCTGCACCACGCGATGATGGGCACTGCGGCGGTCGCGATCGGCACGGCCGCGGCGATCCCCGGCACGCTGGTCAATCTCGCTGCCGGCGGCGGCGCGCGTGAAGCGGTGCGCTTCGGCCATCCGTCCGGCAGCCTGCGCGTCGGTGCCGCCGCGGTGCAGGAGAACGGCCAGTGGGTCGTCAAGAAAGCGATCATGTCGCGCAGCGCCCGCGTGCTGATGGAAGGTGCGGTGCGTGTGCCGGGCGACGCGTTTTAAAGATTCATCTGCGTCGCAGCGGATTTCAAAGGTGGGCCTTGATCCCCGGCTTGCCCCCGGGCGATGGCAGCGCACGCGGAAAGCGAACGGGGCAGACAGCCAGGCCGGCTGATGGCCCCTCAAGATTCAGCGTTAAAATCCGGCGATGAAAATCGAAAGAAGCATTCACGAATCCTTTTGCAGCGTATACGCCGATGCGGTGGTGCGTTTCGTCGTCAGCGGCGCCAATGAAGACGTGTCGTTCGATGCGAAGGCGCAGCGATTCGTGTCCGCACCGGTCGACGACGGCGCCGATCCGGGCGATTGTGAGTGGTGGGTCGGTGATGACTGGCAGACATTCGTCGGCCCCTTGCGGTGCCCGACCGATCTCGCGCAACCGAAGTTCTCGGAAGACGTGTTGAGAGACGCGATCATTCATGCGCTGAAGAAATCCGCCACCGGCAAGCGCATGAGCCAGATCCTCGCCGGGCTGGACTGAGGCGTAACGTTCGTTCGTCGACGTACACTTCGCCCTGATGCCAACGCCGCGCATGCCATCCAGGAACAAAGTCGCTGCCAAGCCGCGAAGATCCGCCGGTCGTCCCAAGCTCGAAGACGTCGCTGCGATCGATGACAAGTTGCTGTCGGTGGCCTTGAACGAGTTCTGCACGCACGGCTACGGTGCGACCTCGCTGAATCAGATCGTGCGCGCGGCGGGTGTCTCGAAGACGACGCTGTACGCACGCTTCGCTTCCAAGAACGAATTGTTCCGCGCGATCATGCACGAGCAGATCGAACGCATCGATGCGGGCGCGATGCTCACGTCGGGCAGCAAGAAACCCGAACTCGAAAAGGGGCTCAAGACCTATGCGAACCGGATGCTGTCGCTGAGCCTGGAAGGGCAATTGCTCGAGGTCAATCGACTGGTTTCCAGCGAATCGCAGCGCTTTCCGGAGCTCGGGGCCGCCGCCGCCGAACGCACTGCGCTGGGGATCAAGCGCATTGCCGCATTCATTCGTGAATGTGCCGAGTTCGACGCAGTCCCCTGCAAGGATGCCGACGCAGCTGCCGAGGTTTTCATCCTCATGCTGCGTGGCTGGTATGTGAACGTGATGCTGACCAACGTTCCGGTTTCCGTCGCCCAGCGCGAGCGCTGGGTGACGCGCGCGGTACGCACACTGTTGTCGGCACGCGCCGACTGGTAGCGCGGGTCTGGTGACGCGCCATCGCAGGCCGCCGCAGCGCCGGTCGCGATGACAATCCCTTGTTCCGATAGCGCCACGCGATCGCGCGTGCCGGTGCATGCTTGACCTGTAATCAATCCGATCGGTACTATTAATTCCGGCAATCGATGCGCTCGTGTCGCGTCACCGGAAATGGGCACGCTGCCGTGCGCAAAAAATGGAGATGGCCGTTCGCCGGACATCCAGAGGAGATTCACCATGGCTTTGAAGGTATCGCTGCTGAGCGACCATGTCGGTGCCGAGATCCGCACCGATATCGACAGCCTGCTGACGACGGCTGTGGCGCAGGAAGTCCGCCGCGTGCTGATTGCGCGCGGTGTCGTGGTATTCAAGGAACTTCATCTCGGCGACGAGCAGCAACTCCAGCTGAGTCGACTGATGGGCACGCTGCGAGAAGAGGGCGAAAAGGGCATCTTCAAGGTCACGCTCGACAAATCTGCCAATGAACGCGCCGACTACCTGAAAGGCTCGTTTCTTTGGCACATCGACGGCACGCATGACAAGGTGCCGGTGTTTGCATCGCTGCTCAGCGGGCGTCGGCTGTCGGCGATCGGCGGACAGACCGAGTTCGCCAGTTCATACGCGGCGTATGAAACATTGTCCGAAGAAATGAAGCAACGCATCGAGGGCCTCAAGGTAGTTCACAGCGTCGAGACCTCGATGCGACGTGCAGGGATCGAGCCGACCGAAGCGAACCTGCGTTACTGGCGCGGAATTCCCGACAAGGCACACAACCTGGTGTGGACGCACAAGTCGGGTCGCAAGTCGCTGGTCATTGGCTGTCATGCGTCGCACATCGCCGACATGGATGTCGAGGAAGGCCGAAAGCTGCTGGACGAACTGCTGGCGTGGACCACGCAGCCGCGTTTCATCTATCGCCACGAATGGTCGGTGGGCGACATGCTGATCTGGGACAACACCGGCGTGCTGCATCGCGCCGAGCCGTATCCGGCCGACAGCGGCCGCATCATGCATCGCACGACGCTGATGGGCGAGGAAGCGTTCTCGTGAGCGCGCAAGCCTT
>DATCXY010000399.1:0-7885 GCA_036570585.1 Solimonas sp.
GCCGATCAGTGGCCGCACCGGCAGCGTCAGCGTCAAGACCGGCAATCTGGTCGGCAGCAATGACGCGCAGCCACTGGTCGTGCTCAACGAAATCGACACCGTACAGATCAAGTTCGCGATCCCGCAGGATCAGCTGTCTGCGGTGCAACAGGCGATGGCGCATAACGAACTGCCGGTGCAGATCGGCAGCGACGACGCAAGCGAAGCGCTGGCGACCGGCCACCTGATCTTCGTCGAGAACACGGTCGACACCACGACCGGCACCGTGACCCTGAAAGCCGAGGTCGACAATCACCGGCACACCTTGTGGCCGGGCGCCTTCGTCAGTGTCGGCCTGACGCTGTCGATCGATCCCGATGCCCTGCTCGTGCCCGAAACCGCAGTGCAGCCCGGCGCAGACGGCCAGTACGTGTTCATTGTTGGCGCCGACAACAAGGCGGAACTGCGCACGGTCAACGTCGATCGTCAGGTCGGCGCCGATGTCGTGATCAGCAGCGGTCTGAAACGCGGCGAAACGATCATCGCCCGTGCGCCGCACAATCTGCAGCCGGGCACCGAGGTCATCAGCGCCGACAAGGCGCGCGCGCAGGCACAGCAGCGCATCGGCAAGTCTCAGCCGTGAGCATTTCCGAGATTTTCATCCGTCGGCCGGTCGCCACCACGACGCTGATGGTGGCACTGGTGCTGTTTGGCATCTTCGCCTACCGCGCGCTGCCGGTTGCCGAACTGCCGAACGTCGACTTTCCGACCATCAGCGTCAACGCCCGTCTGCCGGGCGCCGATCCGGAAACGATGGCGGCGACGGTCGCGACGCCGCTTGAACGGCAGTTCTCGCAAATCCCCGGCGTCGACGTCATGACCTCGGACAGCAGCGTCGGTACCTCAAGGATCACGCTGCAGTTCGCGCTCGAACGCAACATCGACGCCGCCGCGCAGGACGTGCAGACCGCGATCGCACAGGCACGCCGCCAGCTGCCCACCGACATGCCGCAGGATCCGACACTGCGCAAGATCAACCCGGCTGACTCGGCGATCATGTACATCGTCATGAGCGCGACGACGATTCCGCTGACGCAGCTCGACGACTTTGCCGAAACGCGCGTCGCCGACCGTCTGTCGCAGGTCGACGGCGTCGCCCAGGTCGTCGTCTACGGCTCGAAGAAATACGCCGCGCGCCTGTATCTGAATCCACAGGCGCTCAATGCACGTGGCCTGTCGCTGCTGCAGGTTGGCGAGGCGATCGGCAAGGCCAACAGCAACCAGCCAAGCGGCACGCTGTACGGCGCGCAGCGCAGCTACACCGTGCAGGCCAACGGCCAGCTGCGCGACGCAGCCGCGTACAACGATGCGGTGATTGCGTACCGCAACGGAGCACCGGTGCGGCTGCGCGACGTCGGCCGTGCGGTCGACAGCATCGAGAACGACAAGCAGGCGACAGAATTCAACGGCCGGCCGTCGATCGTCGTTGCGGTCTCGCGCCAGCCCGGCACCAACACTGTCAGCATCGCCCACGCGGTCCGCACACTGCTGCCGGAACTCGAAAAACAGGCGCCTGGCGACACGCATGTCGACGTCATGTTCGATCGCAGCGACTTCATCGGCGAGTCGATCAACGACGTGAAGCTGACGCTGGCGCTGTCGATCGTGTTGGTGGTCGGCGTGATCTTCCTGTTCCTGCGTGACGCGCGTGCGACCATGATCGCTGCGCTGGCGCTGCCGTCATCGCTGTTCGGCACGTTCGGCATCATGTATCTGTTCGGCTATTCGCTCGACACGCTGTCGTTGATGGCACTGACCTTGTCGGTCGGATTCATCGTCGATGACGCGATCGTCGTGCTCGAAAACATCTCGCGCCATCGCGAGGCCGGCATGCCGGGCGCGCAGGCCGCGAGTTTCGGTGCCCGGGAAATCGGTCCGACCGTGATCTCGATGACGCTGGCGCTGGTCGCCGTGTTCATCCCGATCCTGTTCATGGGTGGACTGATCGGCCGCCTGTTTCGCGAGTTCTCGATGACGGTGGCGATTGCGATCCTGCTGTCGGCGGTGGTATCGCTGACACTGACGCCGATGCTGTGCTCGCGCTTCCTGCGTGAACACGAGGTCACGAAGCACGGCCGGTTGTATCGCGCGATCGAAGGCGGTTTCGACGCGGTGCTGGCGGTCTATACGCGCACGCTGCGCTGGGCCCTGCAGCATTATCGGCTGATGCTGATCGTCGCCGGCGCGGCACTGGTCGCCACGCTGCTGGCGTTCCGCATCGTCCATACCGGCTTCATTCCGCCGCAGGACGCCGGCATTTTCAGCGCCAATGTGCAGGCGCCGGACGGCATTTCGTTCGACGAGATGAGTCAAATGCAGGGCCGGCTCGCCGACATCATCCTGAAGAATCCCAATGTACTGGGGGTGCAGTCGTCGGTCGGTCAAGCCCAGGGCGGCGTATCGAGCACCAACAGCGGCCGTGTGATCGTGCGCATGAAACCGCTGGCCGAGCGCGCCGACAGTGTCGATGAAACCATTGAACAGCTGCGCAAGGCGGTCAAGGTCATTCCGCTGTTGCAGGTGTTTTTCCAGAACCGTCCGGCGATCCGCATCGGCGGCTTTCACGGCAGCGGCAATTACGAGTACGTCTTGCAGGGCGACAATTTCGAAGCGCTCGGCAAGGCCGCGAGCACATTGCAAAAGGCGATGGAAGGCGTCGCCGGCCTGCGCGACATCAACAGTGACCTGGAGCTCAACAATCCACAGATCGACGTGCATATTGAACGTGATCGCGCGGCGGCCCTGAAAGTGTCGGTCGCCGATATTCAGAGCACGTTATACGCAGCCTATGGCACGCAGAAGATCAGCACGATCTTCACCAGCACCAACCAATACGATGTGATCCTGCAGGTCGAGCCGCGCTTTCAGCGTGACATCGACGCGCTGCGTGCACTATACGTGCCGACTGCCGACGGCAAGCTCGTGCCGCTGGGCAGCGTCGCCACCATCAAGCGCAGCGTCGGCCCGGTGACGATCACGCACTATCAGCAGCTGCCGGCAGTGACGATTTCGTTCGATCTATTGCCGGGCGTCTCGCTCGGACAGGTGACACCGGCGATCGAACAGCTCGCCGCGCAGACGCTGCCGGACGATGTCGCCGGCAACTTCGCCGGCACCGCCGAAACCTATCAGGCGTCGCTGGTCGATCTGCCGGTGCTGCTGCTGTTCAGCATCGCCGTCATCTACATGGTGCTGGCGATCCTCTATGAGCACTTCATCCATCCGCTGACGATCCTCACTGCACTGCCGCTGGCGCTGATCGGCGCGCTGGTGTCGTTGTGGCTGTTCGGCTCGGAACTGAATGTCTTCAGCTTCGTCGGTTTGATATTGCTGGTCGGGCTCGTCAAGAAAAACGGCATCATCATGATCGACTTCGCGATCGCGCGAAGGCGTGAAGGTGTGTCCGCGCACGATGCGATCCTCGAAGCCTGCACGGTACGTTTCCGGCCGATCATGATGACCACGCTCGCGGCGATTCTCGGCACGCTGCCGATCGCGCTCGGCCTCGGCGCCGGTGCCGAATCGCGCCAGCCGCTCGGCATTGCCGTCGTCGGTGGTCTGCTGACCTCGCAGCTGCTGACGCTCTACATCACGCCGGCGTTCTATCTGACGATGGAAGGTCTGAGCGAACGCTGGGCGCGGCGCAGGGCATCGAGGGCAGCGTTGCAGCAGTGAACTGCTGCGCGAAGCACGCTCCTCGACGTTGATTGCGGATCGATTCGCGCTTTGGTTTCGCGCTGCGACGCGACGGCGGAAGCGACAGCTTCTGCCGCCCACAAGGACGAAACGAAAGGCCAGATTTAAGAGATCAACCGGAAGTTACGACGCTCTGAAAAAGACGCCGCATTAGCGCTAACAGAGCTGCAAAAACTCTGTCGCAACACTCGAAGGCGGCAGCCCGTACCAGCTTGCTCCGGCACCCGGCATCACCGACACCGTTGCTCCCTTCCGGGCCTGGCGGGGTTCACGGCTTTCCGTCGCGGAGGGCCGGCACGGGCCACCATCGAGACCTCATCGGGGCATGGCCGCCGCGAGGGACGCGCAGTGTGCCTGAATCGACCGCGTGCTGCCAGCATCAATCCCGATCAACCGTAGCGTGCCAGCAGTTTTCCGACTTTTGTGCCGGCAGCTCGAACTGCCGACGTGTCCGCCGCCTGCGTCATTTCCATTTCCATGCTGCACGCGATCATTTCGTAGAAAGAACGATCGAGTGCGCGCCGCGCCGCAGCCAGCTGCTGGGCAATGTCCTCGCACGCCGCGCCATTGCCGATCATGCCCTGCACACCGCGGATCTGGCCCTCGACGCGACGCAGGCGCGTAATGAGCCGACGCTGGTGTTCTTCACGTGTAGTCATGGTCGGCGCCCTGTCGGGAATCAGTGAGTGTGTTTGCGATTATACCCCCTGGGGTATAACCTCGCGGCATATCCCGACACCGCCCGGACGGCCACAAATGAATATCGTTGTCGATCCACTCGCTTGGCAGCACGCCGCAATCGGCGGTGCGCTGATCGGCGTCGCCGCGGCACTGCTGCTGTGGTCGAGCGGTGCAATTGCGGGCGTCAGCGGCATCTTCGCATCGGCCGTGCTCGGTCAGCGCACGGTGGCAGAGCGCGGCTGGCGCATCGCGTTCATTGCCGGCCTGCTGATCGGCGCGGCACTATTCGCGCTGCGCAGCGGTGGTCTGACGATTCATCTGCAATCGGCATGGCCCGGCATGCTGCTCGGTGGCCTCGCGGTCGGCGTCGGCACGCGGCTTGGCAACGGCTGCACGTCCGGCCACGGCGTCTGTGGACTGGCGCGACTGTCCGGCCGTTCGCTCGCGGCGGTTGCGACGTTCATGGGCTGCGCGGTGCTGACCGTGTTCGTGATGCGGCTGGCGGGCCTGCGATGAAAATCGTGTTCGCGCTGATCAGCGGCACCCTGTTCGGTTTTGGCCTGGCGCTGTCCGGCATGACCGATCCAGCCAAGGTCGTCGGCTTTCTCGACATCACCGGCGCCTGGGATCCATCGCTCGGCTTCGTGATGGGCTGTGCGTTACTGGTCAGCCTGCCCGCGTTTCAGCTGGCGCGCCGGCGCCACAATGCCCGTCCGTGGTTCGCTGACGGCTTCGTGTGGCCAAGCGTGAAGTCGATCGACTGGCGCCTGCTCGCCGGCGCCGCGCTGTTCGGCATCGGCTGGGGCGTCACTGGTCTGTGTCCCGGCCCTGCGCTCGCCAGCCTGATCAGCGGCACGCCGCTGATCATCGGCTTCGTGCTGGCGATGCTCACCGGCATGTGGCTGCACGACCGCGTGCTCGTGCAACACTGAGACCATCATGCTCTTTCGCCAGCTGTTCGATAACACATCGAGTACCTACAGCTATCTGCTCGCCGATGGCATCGGCCGCGATGCCGTGATCATCGATCCGGTACGCGAACATCTGGCCGACTATCTGCGTCTGATCACCGAACTCGACCTCAAGCTCGTGCACGCGATCGATACCCACACGCATGCCGACCACATCACCGCGCTCGGCGGTCTGCGTGCGGCGACCGGTTGTGTGACCTTGATGGGCGAATACACCAAGGCCGAATGTGTTTCAGCACAACTGCGAGATGGCGAGCGCGTCCGCGTCGGTGGCGTCGTGCTGCAGGCGCTGTACACGCCGGGTCATACCGACGAATCGTTCGGCTTCGTGCTCGATCCGGATCGTCCGTGCGCCGTATTCAGCGGCGACGTGCTGCTGATCCGCGGCAGTGGCCGCACCGATTTTCAGAACGGCGACGCCGGCACGTCCTGGGATTCGATCACGCACCGTCTGTTCACGCTGCCCGACGACACGCTGCTCTACCCGGCGCACGACTATCGTGGCCAGACCTGCTCGTCGATCGGCGAGGAGAAGCGTCACAACCCGCGCCTGGCCGGCAAGACACGCGCGCAATACATCGAACTGATGCAGGCATTGAAGCTGCCGAATCCACAGCTGATGGATGTTGCGGTGCCGGCCAATCTCGCCTGCGGCGGCAGCTGAGCCTGCGATGAGCATCGCGATCGGCATCGTCGTCGGTCTGATCCTGGCATTGACCGGCGCCGGCGGCACGATCGTCGCCGTGCCGCTGTTGATGTTCGGTCTGCACTTGGAAGTGGCGACCGCTGCCCCGATTGCACTGCTCGCCGTCTGCGCTGCGGCCGGCACCGGCACCATCCTTGGCCTGCGCGATGGCATCGTGCGCTACCGCGCTGCGGGCCTGATCGCCCTCGTTGGCGCGCTGATCACACCGCTCGGCGTCATGCTGGCGCATCGCCTGCCAGCGGCCCCGCTTGCATTGCTGTTTTCACTCGTGCTGCTCTACGTTGCACAACGCATGTTTCGCGAAGCAGCGAGCGACGATCACGGCGCAGAGCGAGCGCCACCTTGCGGCGTCGATCCAACGACGGGCCGCCTGCGCTGGACCTGGCGCTGCATGATGCACATGGGCAGTGCAGGCGCGATCATCGGCATGCTGTCGGGCCTGCTTGGCGTCGGCGGCGGCTTCGTGATCGTGCCGGCACTGCGGCGCACCACCGATCTGTCGATGCGATCGATCGTCGCAAGCTCACTGATGGCGATCACGCTGGTATCCGCCGCGACCGTGGCCGTCACGGCGTGGGCCGGCCATCTCGACTGGCACACGGCGCTGCCGTTCGTGGTCGCGACACTGATCGGCATGTTGCTCGGCCGCCGCATCGCCGGCTGGATCAGTGGTCCGAAGTTGCAACAGGGCTTTGCGATTGCGCTGGCCGTGGTCGCGATCAGCCTGGTCGTGCGAACGCTCGCGACGGCTTCAGCCTAGCGGTCGCCGACGCCCGCTTTATGTGCGCGTTGCTCGCGCAAGGTCAACGCCACCTTGTTGCGCAAATACTCGGGCACCAGCGCAGCGGCCGAAATGCTGTTGCCGGCTGCGAGTTGCGGCAGTGCCAGTGCCAATGCATCGCGCGCCTGCGGCAGCGCGGCACCGTCGACCTGCTTGAGTGTGGCCCCGGTCGCCGCTTCAAGCTCGGTGCGATACGCCTGCCAGCCGCTGCCCGCAGCGTGCCATTCACCGGTGTGCGCGCCGACGTCGACTGGTGCCGCAACGCTGGCCTCGCCCACACGCTGCGGCAAGCCGGACGCATCGCGTGCCCACGCTGCGAAGTAGACCTCGTTCATCCGCGCATCGATCGCGGTCAACACGCGCGGCGCCCCACCGGCGATGACCGGTGCGGCCAGCATCGCCAATGACGAAACGGCCACCACCGGACGCTCATGCGCCAGCGCCAGCCCTTTCACGAAGCTGACGCCGATGCGCACACCCGCGAAGCTGCCCGGACCGACGCCACAGACGTACGCGTCAAGCTGCGCAAAAGCAATGCCGGCCTCGGCAAGCAGGCCGCGCACCATCGGCACCAGTTTCTGGGTGTGGCCGCGACCGGCGACTTCGAAACGCGCGATCACCTGATCGCCGAGCTGCAGCGCGGCGGAGCAGGCTTCGGTCGCAGTATCGAGCGCGAGGATATTCATCGGCGGCGCATTCTATGCAAATCGCGACCGTTCACAGCGTCGCGAGAAACTCGCGCACCGGTTCGAGTTCGCGCAGCACCGGCATTTTCGGCAGGCTGGATACCACGCGACGACCGTAGCTTTTGCTGACGATGCGCGGATCGCAGAGCATCAGCAAACCGCGATCGTCGGGATCACGAATCAGCCGGCCGGTGCCCTGGCGCAACATGACGATCGCCTCGGGCAGCTGCAGCTCGACGAATGGCGTGCCGCCGCGACGACGCACGGCGTCGAGCTTGGCTTCGAACACCGGATCACCGGGCGCGGCGAACGGCAGGCGGTCGAT
>DATCXY010000400.1:0-9484 GCA_036570585.1 Solimonas sp.
GCCTGCGGGTGGCGCGAAAGCTTCAGTGCTGCTTCGAACCGTGGGTGGCGTTGTGCCGCCGCCGTAGCGTCTCGAGCTTCAACCAACATCCGCTGATCAAATATTGTTGCGCTTCAGACTTGAAACTGCGCATCCATAAGCGGCGCGTCTTGGCTCATTGGCGCGGCACTTCCGGCGGTATCCGGGTAATGACGCCGACTTTCCAAAGTATCCGCCAGCCCGGACAATAGCGATCCGCCATTCAACGCCGACGAGATCGACCGCCGCCATGATGCCTGCGAACAAACCGATAGCCCTGACCCGTTTCCTGATCGAGGAGCAGCGCGCTGGCCGTATCAATGCTGATCTGCGCTTGCTGATCGAGGTGGTCGCCCGCGCCTGTAAGTCGATCTCGCTTGCCGTCAACAAGGGCGCACTGGGCAGTGTACTTGGCGATGCCGGCACCGGCAATATTCAGGGTGAGGCGCAGAAGAAGCTCGATGTGCTGTCGAACGAGATCCTGCTGGAGGCCAATGAGTGGGGCGGCCATCTGGCCGGCTGTGCATCCGAAGAGATGGACGATTTCAGCAAGATTCCGAATGCGTACCCCAAAGGTCATTATCTGCTGCTGTTCGATCCTCTGGACGGCTCCAGCAACATTGATGTGAACATCAGCGTCGGCACGATCTTCTCGGTGCTGCGCTGCCCGGAAGGTATCGACGAGTTGGAGACCAAGCACTTCCTGCAGCCCGGATCGGAGCAGGTCGCGGCCGGCTACACGGTCTACGGGCCGAGCACGATGCTGGTGCTGACGGTCGGCAGTGGCGTGCACGCGTTCACGCTCGACCGCGAACTGGGTTCGTTCCTGTTGACCTCACGCGACATGAAGATTCCGGAAGACACCAAGGAATTCGCAATCAACATGTCGAACCAGCGCCACTGGTATCCGCCGATGCAGCAGTACATCGACGAATTGTTGGCGGGCAAGACCGGGTCGCGCGGCAAGGATTTCAATATGCGCTGGGTCGCATCGATGGTCGGCGACGTGCACCGCATCCTCACGCGCGGTGGCATCTTCATTTATCCGCGCGACAGGAAAGATCCGAACATGGCTGGCAAGCTGCGCTTGCTATACGAGGCCAATCCGATGAGCTTTATCGTCGAACAGGCCGGCGGTGCCTCGACCAATGGCTACGAGCGCATCATGGGCGTGCAGCCTGACAAACTGCATCAGCGTATTGCCGTGTTCCTGGGGTCGAAGAACGAAGTCGAACGTGTGACGAAATACCACGTCGACGCCGGCCCGCAAGGCGGTCGCTGACACGAAAAGGCCCCGCATGTCGGGGCCTTTTTCGTGGTGGTTTCCCCTTAGGTGCGTGGCTTGAAGTCGGCGAAATGTGCGGCCATGCTTTCAAACACGGCGCGATCGGCATCATCGCTGACGGCAGGAATCACCACCTGCAGCATGACGAACTGGTCGCCGCCGCCCTTGCCGGGCAAGCCACGATTCTTGAGGCGCAGCTTCTGGCCGCTGCGACTGTTCGAGGCCAATGTAAGCTCGACCGTGCCGCCGAGCGTTGGCACCGCAATCTTGCCGCCGAGTGCTGCTTCCCACGGTGCGACATTGACGGTTGTCGTGATATCGCGGCCGTCCAGCTTGAACTGCGGGTGCGGTGCGAACTCGAGTTCCAGCAGCAGATCGCCACCCTGCGTGCCTTGGCCGGCGAGTCGGATCGTCTGGCCTGCCGTGACGCCTTGCGGGATACGCACCTTCAGCGAGCGCCCGCCGATACTGATCTGCCGCTCGGCACCGCTATATGAATCTTCCAATGCGATCGTCAGACGTGCGCGCGTGTCGGGGGCCTCGGGTTCGCCGAAGCCCTGAAAACCGCCGCCGCCGAAGCCGCCGCCACCGAACATCTGTGAAAAGAAGTCCGAGAAATCGGCGCCGCCGCCCGCAAACCCTGCGCCGCCCGGGCGCCCGCGTGCGCGACCGCTGCCGCCCCAGCCGGGTGGCGGCGTGAATTGCTGGCCCGCCTTCCAGTTGGCACCGAGCTCGTCATAGGCCTTGCGTTTCTCGGCGTCGCCGAGCACTTCGTTCGCTTCGTTGACTTCCTTGAAGCGATCTTCCGCGCCTTTTGCCTTGTTCTTGTCAGGGTGGAATTCACGCGCCAGTTTGCGATAGGCACGCTTGATTTCCTCAGCCGAAGCCGAGCGGGAGACACCGAGAATCTTGTAGTAGTCCTTGTATTCCATCGTGCTGTCGAAACGGGAGCGGCCGCCAATCTAAACGAAAGTGGCGAGCTTGCGTGCCTGAAGTTTGCAAAACAGTCTTGTGACCGCGTTGCCGTCGCTCCACGCGCCAGGACGCGCTCGTCCAGCGGCGCGGTTCTGCGATAGCCGAAATGTGAGGCCGCCGCTTCTGCGTTTCAAGAGCACGCAAACCCGTTACTATCCGGATCATGAGCAAAGCAAGATACTCAGCGGCACTGGCCGCCGCATCGCTGGCACTCTCCGCTTGCAGCAGTTGGACGGGGCCGCTGTTCGGACCCGATCAGGTGATCGAAGTCAGCGAGGTTGGCCGTGCGCTGGACTGTGCGGCAGCAAGTCCTGATTCCAGCGTGCAGATGTTCGACAGTGCCGACGCGGTACGGGCATGGCAGCAGGGCAGTGGCGCGCAGCTGATCGGTGATCAATCGATGCTCGCGGGCAGCTACGTACTGGTGCAGCTCGGCCAACGCAAAACCGGTGGTTACGGTCTTCTGATCGGCCCTGAAGCGCAGGTCGATAACCAGCGCGTCCGGCTGCATGGCACATTCTTCGAGCCGGACGTCGACGGCGCGGCAACCGAGGTGCTCAACAGTCCGTGCGTACTGCTACGTTTGCCGGCTGGGCCCTGGCGCGGTATCGACCTCTATGATCAGGCCGGCAAGCGTCGGGCGTGGACGGCTCGATCGTGAAACGCCCCGTTGCGCCGCGAGTCCGGTGGCTTGCCGCTGTGGCCCTGTTGAGCGGCGGCGCGCAGGCACAAGCCGCGGATGCGACGCCGGCCACCGACGCAGCCGGCGTGTCCACGGCGAAACCCGACGGTGTGCTCGCGGTCGTCCCGGCAGTGGCAAACAGTCAGACCGCGCGTGCGATCGTCGGCGCGTTTCATGCCGCACTGCGCGACGACTGGCGGCAAGGCGTGCTGGACCTGTTGGCGCCGGACGTCGCGATCTTTGAACAGGGTTACACCGAAAGTTCGCGCGACGCGTATGCCGATGGACATCTCGATAATGACCTCGACTTCGCGCAGGCTACGAAATACGACGTTGTGCACCGCGAGAGTTATGCAAGTGGCGACATGGCGTGGGTGATCACGCAGGCTCGCACGACGGGTACGTTTGCCGGTGACAAGGTCGATATCGACAACACCGAGACCATGGTGCTGGAGCGGCGCGAGGGAAAATGGCAGATTGTCCATATCCATTGGTCCGCGCATCCGCGCCATTCCTGAGTTCGCGGCCAGCCACTGCCGTCACCACCCGATCCGATCCGACATGCTCCACTGGTTGCCCGCCCCTCTGCTCGGCGTCATTTGCGCGCTGACACTGCTGATCAATACCGTCTTCTGGTGCGTGCCGGTGTACTGCTTGATCCTGATCAAGCTGATCACGCCGAGAG
This sequence comes from Solimonas sp., assembly GCA_036570585.1. GTDB lineage: Bacteria > Pseudomonadota > Gammaproteobacteria > Nevskiales > Nevskiaceae > Solimonas. Next base: position 3,646 of record DATCXY010000400.1, read on the forward strand.
GTCGGATGCGCAGCACCATCTCGCGGGGTATCGCCTGGAATGCGCAGCGCTGGGCAATGGTGAACATCTGCCTGACCAATGTCCTGATGCGCATCAAGTGGGATGTGCGCATGAACGCCGAGATCGATCCCGGGAATCAGTATCTGGTCTGCGCCAATCATCAGAGCTGGAACGATATCCTGCTGCTGATGGGGGCGTTTGGACGCAAGGCGCCGTTCTTCAAATTCTTCCTGAAGCGCGAGCTGATCTGGGTGCCGCTGCTGGGGCCTGCGTGGTGGGGCCTCGATTATCCGTTCATGGCGCGGCACACCAAGCAGCAGATTGCGAAAAATCCGGCGCTGAAAGGCAAGGACATCGAGACCACGCGCAAGGCCTGTGAGGCGTTCCGCGACCAACCCGCGCTGATTCTGAATTTTCTCGAAGGCACGCGCTTTACTGAAGCCAAGCGCCAGAACCAGAAATCGCCGTATCAGCATCTGTTACGGCCCAAGTCCGGTGGTTTTGCATTTACGCTATCGGCACTGGGCGAGCAATTGCATTCGCTGCTCGATGTCACGATCGTCTATCCCGAAGGCTCGCGCGGCTTCTGGGATTTTCTCTGTGGCCGGGTGCGGCATGTGATCGTCGAAGTGCGTCAGCTCGAAGTGCCGCGCGATCTGTTTCATGGCAGCTACGAGAGCGACCCGGCGTTCCGTGCGCGCTTTCATGGCTGGATTGCGTCGTTGTGGCAGGACAAGGATCGGCGCATAGCCGAATTGCTGGCTGAGTCCCGCGCGTCGGTCTGATGCTGGGTCAGCGGGGTGCTTGCAACAGATACATCGCCATTTCACTGAACAGGTTCGGGGCGAGGCGATTCGCGGGTCCGGCGCGATGGTAATGATTGAGCAGGCGGCGATCGAGAATCTTCCAGCGACGTTGGGCGCATAGCGCTTCGAAATCGTCGACCGTACACAGATGGATGTTCGGCGTGTCGAACCAGCGTGACGGCAGCGACGGCGTCACCGGCATGCGACCGCCCAGCAACGCGAGGCGCACGCGCCAGTGGCCGAAGTTCGGGAACGTCACGATTCCGGTACGTCCGACACGCAGGATCTCGGCGATCGCCTCGTCAGGTCGCTGCAGCGCTTGCAGCGCCTGCGTCATTACCACGTGATCGAAGGACGCCGTTTCGAAATCGGTGAGTCCAGCGTCGATATCCCCCTGGATGACATTGACCCCGGCGGCGATGCAATTCGCGACATTCTGTGGGTCGATCTCCATGCCGTAGCCGCGGACGCCATGCTGCTCGCGCAGATGCGCGAGCAGCATGCCTTCGCCGCAACCGAGGTCGAGAACGCGGGAGTTCGGCTTGATCCATTCGACGATCGGTGCGAGATCGCTGCGCAAATTCATGCGGTCGCTCCGATTTCGCTGGCGATGCGCCGCAGATAATTGCGCAGCACATCGTGATATTGCGGGATCGGCATCAGGAAATCGTCATGCCCAAGTTGCGATTCGACGCAGGCATACGAGACGTCGCGATCCGCATCGACCAGCGCCTTGACGATCTCGCGCGAGCGCGCTGGCGAGAAACGCCAGTCGCTGGTGAATGCGATCACGAGGAAGCGCGCACGCGTGCGTGCAAACGCTTGATCGAGTCGATCGCCGAAGTCGCGTGCCGGATCGAAATAGTCGAGCGCCTTGGTCATCAGCAGATAAGTGTTGGCATCGAAGCGATCGACGAACGCCTGACCCTGATAGCGCAGGTAACTTTCGACCTCGAACTCGATATCGAAGTTGAAGCTCGGGACCGAGACTTTCAACTCGTTGCCGAACTTGGCCAGCATCGCGGCGTCGGAAAGGTAGGTGATGTGGCCGATCATCCGCGCCAGCATCAGGCCACGCGACGGCACTACACCATGATCGTAGAAATGGCCACCGTGATATTCGGGATCGGAAAGAATCGCCTGTCGCGCGATTTCATTGAATGCGATGTTCTGTGCGGACAACTGCGGCGTTGACGCAATCACGATTGCGTTGGCAATGCGATCCGGAAAGTCGATCGTCCACTGCATGACCTGCATGCCCCCGAGCGATCCACCGACCACGGCGGCCCAGCACCTGATGCCGAGCACGTCGGCCAGCAGCGCCTGCGAGCGCACCCAGTCGCGCACCGTCAACAGTGGAAAATCAGGGCCGTACGGCTTGCCGGTGCGTTCGTCGATGCTGCTCGGCCCCGTGGACCCGCTGCAGCCGCCGAGATTGTTCAGTGCGACGACGTGGAAACGATCGGTATCAATCGGCTTGCCAGGGCCGATGCAGTTGTCCCACCAGCCGGATTTGCGATCGTCCGCGTCATGGACGCCAGCGGCGTGATGATCACCGGACAGCGCGTGGCAGATCAGGATTGCATTCGAGCGTTCAGCATTGAGCGTGCCGTAGGTCTCGACCATCAGTTCATGACGCGGCAGCGTGCGACCGCAATCGAGCGACAGTGGCGCGTCGATCAGCACGCGTCGCGGCGCGACGATGCCGACCGAATCCGGTGCCGGTGTGAATCTGGCAGCCGTGCGGCTCATCGCGCCACTAGCGAAATGCGCCCGGCAGCGGCAGCAGGCGATTGAGCACCTGCAGCAGCAAGATCACCACCAGCGGCGAAAGGTCGAGCCCGGACATTGCCGGAATCAGACGACGTACTGGACGCAGGATCGGCTCGTTCAGACTCCACAAGATGTTGCTCGCCGGGTTGTTCACACCGGGGCCGAGCCACGACATGATGGCCTGCACGAAAATCGTGAACGTCAACAGATTGACGCCCAGCACGACAAGTTTGAGCGCGGCAAACCAGAGTGCCGACGCGATGCCGATCGAAAAGCCGAGCATGCCCGTGACGACGTAGATGTAGATCACAGCCAGCGCAACGAGCATCAGCACGGCGGCAATATTGAGATTGCGCCAGTTCGGCAGATGCGGCCGCAACCAGTCGCCGGGATAACGCGTCGCCTTCCAGATCGCCTGCGAAATCGGGTTGTAGAAATCGGCACGCGACCATTGCAGCAGCACGCGCAACAGATAGATCCACAGCGCCAGATCGAACAGGGTGGTGACCAGGAACAGCATCGCGTTGGCGGTGTTGGCGCCCATCAAATTTCCTTTGCAAGGGAAGCGCCGAGTTCGCGGCCGCGTGCGGCGGCGGCTTGCAGCGCCTCGTCGAAGATCGTGCGCAGCCCGGACATTTCAAGATGGCCGATGGCGGCGGCGGTGGTGCCCCCTTTCGAGGTGACGTTAGCGCGCAACTGCGCGACGTCGATTGATTTGGCGACACCATCCTCGGCCATCTTCGCCGCACCAATGAACGTCTGCAGCGCCAGCTGGCCGGCAACTTCCGGAGTCAGGCCGAGCTTCACGCCCGCTTCGCGCATCGCCTCGGTGACGAGGAAAAAATACGCGGGGCCGGAGCCCGAGACGGCGGTCACCGCTTCGATCTGTGCTTCCGACTCAAGCCAGACGCAGGTGCCGGCGGCGTTGAGTACATAGCTCGCCATTTCGCGCGCGGCGGTCGGCACGCTCGGTTCTGCATACAGGCCGGCAATACCGGCGCCGAGCAGGGCAGGCGTATTCGGCATCGTCCGCACCAGATGCACGTCCTTGCCGAGCCACCGTTGCAGCGATGCGAGCTGGATCCCCGCGGCGATCGAAACGACGACACAACCGGGGGTGAGTTGCAGGCCCGCCAGTGCTTCGCGCATCTGCTGCGGTTTGACCGCGAGTACCACCAGCTGGGCATTGCTGCAGGCCTGTCGTACGTCCGGTACAACGCGGATGTCGAATGTTTTGCGCAGCCATTCAGCCCGTTCCGCGAACAGTTCGGCAACGGCCAGCCGCTCGCGTGGGTGGCCGGCTTGTAACAGCCCGCCGATCAGGCTGGCCGCCATGTTGCCACCACCAATGAACGCGATTTTTGCTGCCATCAGGACGAGTCGGAAAAGGATCGATGCGGGGGTGCGCGTTATGATAGGCGATACCGTTACCTGAAACGACGCCAACGTGAGCTCCCGACCTTCTTCCTCCGGCAGTGCGGCCACCCGCAAGCTGCTGCAGCAGTATCGTGCGCGCATCGACAATGCGCGCGTCTACGATGTCGCCGTGGTTTCGGCGCTTGAGCATGCGACCAAGCTCTCGCAACGCCTCGACAACCGTGTGCTGTTCAAGCGTGAGGACCAGCAGTCGGTCTACTCGTTCAAGCTGCGTGGCGCCTACAACAGAATTGCACAGCTGACGCCGGCGCAGCGAGCACTGGGTGTCGTCACGGCGTCAGCCGGCAACCACGCGCAGGGCGTCGCTCTGGCCGCCAAGCATCTGGGCATCACCGCGCACATCGTCATGCCGCGCACGACACCGATGTTGAAGGTCGATTCGGTGCGTGCAATGGGTGGCAAGGCGATCCTGCATGGCGACGCCTACGACGACGCGCGTGAACACGCCGAACAGTTGGTGCGCGAGAAGGGTTGGACGATGGTCCATCCCTATGACGATCCGGAAGTCATCGCCGGGCAGGGCACGATCGGTCTGGAACTGTTGCAGCAATGCGCCGATCTCGACGCCGTGTTCGTGCCCGTCGGTGGCGGGGGGCTGCTCGCCGGAGTTGCGGCGGCGATCAAATCTTCAAACCCGAAGATCAAGGTGATCGCCGTCGAGCCCGATGATTCGAACTGCTTTGCCGCTGCGATGAAGGCGGGTCGCCGCGTCGTACTGCCGCAGGTCGGGTTGTTTGCTGATGGCGTCGCGGTCCGCCAGATCGGCGAGGAGACGTTTCGCGTCGCGCGTCATCTGGTCGATGGTACGGTGCAGGTCAGCGTCGATGAGATCTGCGCAGCGACGCGCGACATTTTTTACGACAAGCGCGCACTGCCGGAGCCGGCCGGCGCGCTGGCGGTCGCTGGCCTCAAGCGCTGGGTGCAGGAGCACGGTGTACGTGGCAAGACGCTAGCGGCGATCCTGTCCGGCGGTAACGTCAACTTCGATCGCCTGCGCCACATCGCCGAGCGCGCCGAACTGGGTGATGACGCCGAGGCGCTGCTCGCGGTGACGCTGCCGGAGAAGCCGGGTGCGTACAAACAGTTCCTGCGTCAGATTGGCAAGCGCGTCATCACCGAATTCAATTACCGCTATGCCGATAGTGGCAAGGCGCATGTGTTCGTTGGCCTGAAGCTCGCTGACGGCGCGGACGAACTCGAAACACTGGTTGCGACGCTGGGTGCGCAAGGCTACGAAGTGGTCGACATGCGTGGCAACGAAATGGCCAAGGATCACGTGCGTTTCATGGTCGGTGGTCGTTGCCCCGGATTGCCGAATGAGCGCCTGTTCCGTTTCGAGTTTCCGGAGCGTCCCGGCGCCTGCGCGGAGTTCCTGCAAGCGATCGGTTCACGCTGGAACATCTCGCTCTTCCACTATCGCAATCACGGCGCCGCCTACGGTCGCGTGCTCTGCGGCTTGCAGATCCCGAAGAAGGAATGGGCCGAATGCCGACGTTCGCTGGATGCGCTCGGTTACGAGTACGCCGAGGAAACCGCCAATCCGGCGTACCAGCTGTTCCTGGGTACGGATTGACGCGTACGCTCGACAGCTCCGTGTCGCTGTAGGAGCGCGCCTTGCGCGCGACCTGTTCCGTCTCGTCGAACGTCGGGTTGCGCGCAAGGCGCGCTCCTACGGGCCGCGCCCTTCGAGTTTGAGGATGGACTTCCAGTGCGCCGGCTTGACCGGCGTGATGGACAGTCGGCTGCCGGGTGCCAGCAGCAGCAGGCCGTGCAGATCCTGCTCGTGTTCGCGCAACGTGCTCAGCGTGATTGGCACCTTGAGC
>DATCXY010000401.1:0-1817 GCA_036570585.1 Solimonas sp.
CGCTTGACCAGATCGGCGTGCTGGCGGACCAGCGCGTTTTCATCGACCGGTTCGGGTGCGGTCACTGCCACGGCCATGTTCATGCAGGAACTCCTGCCGGCGCGTCGCCGGCTGCCACCAGACGTTCGACAAAGAATTCGAGATTGCCCCGTGCGCCCAGCGGCAAACCCCAGTTCGCCGCGGTCTTGGCCAGGTTGCGAAACGCCAGTGCGCTGGTCGATGCCGGATACGCATCGACCACCGCGCGCTGGCGACGCACCGAGCGCTTCAGCCATTCGTCATGCGGAATGAAGCCGACGCTGCTCAGCGTGATGTCGAGGAAGCGCTCGGCAACGCGGCGCAGGTTGTCGTAGATCTCGCGCGCCTCGCGCGGCGAGTGCACCTGGTTGGCGAGCACGTGCACGCGATGAATGCCGCGTTCGCGATTCAGTACCTTGATCAACGCGTAGGCATCGGTCAGTGATTGCGGATCGCTGGTGACGACCACGATCACTTGTTGCGAGGCGTGACTGAAGGTGATGACGCTGTCCGCGATGCCGGCGGCGGTGTCGACGATCAACGTGTCGAGCGGTCGCTGCAGTTCCGAAAATGCGCGCACGAGGCCGGCATGTTCGGCACCGGACAGCTCCGCCATGTTGCGTTTGCCGCTCGACGCCGGAATCACCATGATGCCGGACGGTCCTTCGATCAGCGTGTCGTCGAGCACGCATTCGCCGGCAATCACATGCGAGATGTTGTAGGTCGGCTGCAGGCCAAGCATGACGTCGACGTTGGCCAGACCGAGATCGCCATCGAGCAGCATCACCCGCTTGCCGTCGAGCGCCATCGACACCGCGAGATTGACCGACACCGAGGTCTTGCCGACGCCGCCCTTGCCGCTGGTGACGGCGACCACCTGCACCGGCTTGGGCGCACGCAGGCGCCGCAGGCCGGCGGCCTGGCTGCCGCCCCGATCGTTCACGTCACTGTGCGGCATGGATGGCTCCGAACTGCAGCGCCAGCGTGGCGTCGTCGATCCGCGCCGGCGTCGTGCGCGCGAGTTGCATCGCACGCAGCACCAGCGAGTTCGCACGACCAGGTTCGATGTCCTCGGGAACGCGCTGGCCGTCGCAGCCATAGGCGACCGGCAGCTGGTTGCGGATCACCGCCGACAGCGCGCCACCGATGCGCAGCGTCTCATCGAGCTTGGTGATGACGCAGGCGCTCGGCTTGGCCTTCGCATAGCGGCGGATCACATCGTCGAGATCGGCCGCGTGGCTGTTCGCCGACAGCACCAGCCAGTTGCGGATCCTGGCGCTGGCCGAACCCATGGTGCCGAGCTGCGCCTGCAGCTTGGCATCGCGCGGGCCGATGCCGGCGGTGTCGATCAATACCAGCTTGCGGTCGGCGAGCCTCGCCAGCACCGCGCGCAGTTCGTCGGCATTGGCCGCGGTCTGCACCGGCACGCCGAGCAGGCGACCGTAGTTGAACAGTTGTTCCTGCGCGCCGACGCGGAAATGGTCGGTCGTCACCAGCGCGAGATCGCGGGTGCCATGCAGCTCGGCATAACGCGCTGCGAGCTTGGCGATGGTCGTGGTCTTGCCGACGCCGGTCGGACCGACCAGGGCGATGATGCCGCCTTCATGAATCGGATCGGCGCTGACCACCGGGATGCGGCGCGACAGCAGGCCCAGCGGCAGGAAGCGTGCGCGTTCGGCATCCTCGGCGGCGCCCGCCGGCAGTTCGGCAATGATCTCGCGCGCCAGGCGCGGCTCGATGCCGAGGTTGATCATGGTCTGCAACGCACGCAGTTTCTGCGGATGCTCCTGCAGCTCGCG
>DATCXY010000402.1:0-12535 GCA_036570585.1 Solimonas sp.
ACGAGTACCGGCAGGCCTGGCGCGTGCACCGCGCCCGGCGCCAGCAGAGCTAGTTCAGCGCCGACGGCACTGCGAGCCGGAACGGACTGATCCTGGCGTCGAAATGCTGTTTGCCATCGATGACGATCATGTCGAATTCGCCATGCATGGTGCCGACCGGCGTCGTCAACGGGCAGCCGCTTGAATATTCGAAGACCTCGCCCGGTGCGAGCACCGGCTGATAGCCGACCACCCCCGGTCCGCGCACTTCCTCGACCTGCGATTCACCATTGGTAATTACCCAATGCCGGTTGAGCAGCTGCACGGTCTCGCTGCCTTCGTTGCGGATGGTGATGTGATACGCGAACAGCCAGTGTCCGGCATCCGGATCGGACTGCTCGGCGAGGAAACGCGGCTTGACGATGACACGGATGCCACGGGTCACGGTGTCCGACATCGTTGCGTCTACCTTTTCAGTTGAGGAATCGCGGTGCTGGCGGCCCGGGAATGCGCGCAGAAGCACAGCGTACTTCAGTACGCGAGGGCATTCGCCCGGGCTGCAGCACGCAGCAGCCCGGGCCGTCATGTCCTAGAACATGCCAGTTGCCAGCTTCGCCGCTTCCGACATCATCGTCTGGTTCCACGGCGGATCGAATACCAATTCAACGTCGGTCTCGGTGATCGTCGGAATCTGTTCGACCTTGCTCTTGATGTCGGCAACCAGGATTTCGCCCATGCCGCAGCCGGGCGCGGTCAGCGTCATGCGCACGCTGGCGCGGCGCTTGCCGACATCGAGGGATTCAACCTTGCATTCGTAGACGAGGCCCAGCTCGACGATATCGACCGGAATTTCCGGGTCGTAACACGTGCGGAGCTGATCCCAGACTGCCTTTTCGATGTCTTCATCGCTGGCATCGGCGGCGACCTCCAAGGGCTTTGCCACTTCCTGGCCGATCGCGTCCGCGTCCTTGCCGTCGATCCGGAACAGATGACCTTCGACCTGCACCGTGAAGCTGCCGCCGAGCGCCTGCGTGATCTGCGCGCGCGCACCTTCCGGTAGTTCGACCTTGGTCCCCTGCGGAATCAGGACGCCAATGACATCACGCGTCAGCGTGACGGGTTCGTGGACAGCACTCATGAGAATCAACCGGCTCGCGCGTTCAGCGCAAAAACGTGGATTGCCATTTTAGACCAGCGCGCCCGCACTCGCGTTAAGGCCGCTGACAGATACCGTTCATTTATGATCGACGAACGTCCGTACAACCCCTAGACGAGATCGACATGAAGAAATTTGCCTGGCTGCTCCCCGCCGCTCTGCTGTTGAGCGCCGCCGCACATGCCGGCGATACCCCGCCACCGCGCATCGTTGCGGTTGACGGCGAGGGCGAAGTCAGCACGCAACCTGACCGCGCACGGCTGAATCTCGCCGCCGATGCGCTGGATCCGGAGCTCAAGACGGCCGAATCACAGGTCAATGGCATCGTCCGCGCGTATCTGGCCGAAGCCCGCGCGCTGGGCGCGACCGACAAGGAGATCTCGACGGCCGGCATCAGCATCAACCCCGAATACGTCTGGGACGACAAGGCCAAGAAACAGAAGCTGGTCGGCTACCGCGCACGTCGCGACATCGCCGTCACCGTCAGCAATCTCGACAAGCTCGGCGACTTCGTGCTGCGCGCAACCAAGGTCGGCATCAACCACGTCAGCACGCCGATACTGGAGTCGAGCCAGGCCGATGCGTTGTCGAAGCAGGCACTCGCCAAGGCCGCGAGCGACGCGCGCGACAAGGCCAAGCTGCTCGCCGACACCCTCGGCATGAAACTCGGGCCGGTACGGACGCTGCGCGACAACACTGAAATGCGGCCACCAGCGCCGATGGTGATGGCCAAGGCCATGGCGTACAGCGCCGCCGACAGCGGTGGCGGCAACTCGGAGATGGGCTTCGCCGGTGGCGAGATCAAATACAAGGCCAGCGTCAACGCGGAGTTCGACCTGCTGGAACGCTAGGCATTGTTTTTAATGATCGGCTAATCCCTCAATATCGGCGACTTGCTCTCAAGCGGTCGCCGCGCTTTTTGCCTCATCGAGCGCCGCTGACGACGAGGCGTGCGCACAATTCGGCGCAATGCGATAATGCGCCGCTTTCCCCCCAGCCTTTTTCCAGGGGCCGAAAGTGGCCAGCAGCAAAACCATCGCCGTTGTCGGCGTCATCATGGGCTCCCGATCCGACTGGGAGACGATGGCGCACGCCGTGCAGACGCTCGAATCGCTCGGCATTGCCTACGAGGCACGGGTCGTTTCCGCGCATCGCACGCCCGATCTGCTGTTCGATTACGCCGAGAAAGCCGCCGGTCGCGGCCTCAAGGTGATCATTGCCGGTGCGGGTGGTGCAGCGCATCTGCCGGGCATGTGCGCCGCCAAGACGCCGCTACCCGTGCTCGGCGTGCCCGTACAGAGCAAAGCGCTCAATGGACTCGATTCGCTGCTGTCGATCGTGCAGATGCCGGCCGGTATTCCGGTCGCGACGCTGGCGATCGGCAAGGCCGGTGCGACCAACGCCGCGCTGCTTGCGGCGGCGATTCTCGCGACCACCGACAAGCGGCTGGCCACGAAGCTCGCGAAATTCCGCAGCACGCAGACCGCGAAAGTTCTCGACGACGCGCCGCTGAAACTACCGGCATGAAAATCGGCATTCTGGGGGCGGGCCAGCTGGGACGGATGCTGGCCCTGGCGGGCTATCCGCTTGATCTCGACTTCGTGTTTCTCGATCCGGCGACCGAGGCTTGCGCAGCGCCGCTGGGCGAGCATATTCACGCGGACTATGTCGACGAACATGCGCTCGCCGAGTTCTGTGTCGGCGTCGACCTCGCGACCTACGAGTTCGAGAATGTGCCGGCGAAGACTGCCGAATTTGTCGCCAGCCGCATCCCGCTGCTGCCGGCGCCGATCGCGTTGAGTGTCGGCCAGGATCGTCTGTCCGAAAAATCGCTGTTCGACAAGCTCGGCATTCCGGTGCCGCGCTACATGCCGGTCGCGACCCGCGAAGCACTTGAGCTGGCGGTTCGCAACATCGGCCTGCCGGCGGTGCTGAAGACGCGCCGGCTCGGTTACGACGGCAAGGGCCAGGCGGTGCTGCGCAAGCCGGAAGATCTGGATGCCGCCTGGGCCCGGCTCGGCGGCCAGGCGCTGATCCTCGAAGCGTTCGTGCCGTTCGAGCGTGAACTGTCGTGCCTCGCGGTGCGCGGCAAGCAGGGTGAACTGCGCTTTTATCCGGTCGTCGAGAACGTGCATCGCGACGGCATCCTGCGCGTGTCGCGACCGCGGCCAAACGATCCGCTGCAGGCATCTGCCGAAGCGTACGCCACGCGCATGCTCGAACATCTGGGTTACGTCGGCGTGCTCGCATTCGAGTTCTTCGTCGCCGGTGGCACGCTGTACGCCAATGAAATCGCGCCGCGCGTCCACAATTCCGGGCACTGGACCATCGAGGGTGCGGAGTGCTCGCAGTTCGAGAATCACCTGCGTGCGATCGCAGGACTGCCGCTCGGGTCGACCGCGCTGCGCGGGCCGTCGGTGATGGTCAACTTCATCGGCGACACGCCGCCGAACGCAGCCCTGGCCGCAATCGATGGCGTGCACATCCATCACTACGGCAAGGCGCCGAAGCCGCAGCGCAAGGTCGGTCACGCGACGGTGACCGCCGCAAGCGATGCCGAGCTCGAACCCCGGCTGGCGGCGCTACAGGCGCTGGTTGCCGTGGTCGAGGCCGGCTAGAGCCTCTGCCCTAGCTCACGAACGGCCGCAGTTCGCCGCCATAGGCAACCGACACGCAGCCGACGCCGACATTGACCGCCGCCGCCACCGACATCACGCTCGCCAGCAGTTCGATGCCGTGGCGCGCGGCCACGTCGCGCAGCACCGCATAGCCGGGCAGCGCGGCAAGCGCTTCCAGTTCACCGCCGTAGCTCACGCAGAGATGCCGGGTGTCGATGCCAAGTTCGATCTGGCGCGCGACGTGCGCGAACATCCGTTCGACCGCGTGCAGGTAACCCCGCACCCGCGCCACCACCTGCGTATCGCCGCGATAGCCAAGCAGCACCGGCCGCAGATCGAGCGCGCTGCCGATCAGGTAACCCAGCGCATCGACGCTGCGCTCGCCCTTGTGCTGCGCACGTGTCCGCAGGTAGTACAGGTCGCCCGGCACCATGTAGGTGCAGATCGCATCGCTGAGCGTCTCCAGGCGAAGCCGCATCGCAAATGGCCTGCCGCTGTCACGCGCGAGTTTCGCGGCCTCCGCCACCAGCACGCCGGTGCCACTGAACATCGAGCGCGAGTCGATGACGCGCAGCGCGAAAGGTCGGGAGGGCTGATCACCGGACTGCTCGTCGGCGAGAATCGCAAACGCCGCCTTGGCGGTGTTCTCATAGGTCTTGCCGCGCGTGCCACTGAGCGTGATGCAGAACGCGTAGTCGCACGCCGGCAAATAGCGTTCACGCAGCAGATCGCGAGTCTGCTCGACGCTGTACGCCACCGTCCTGGCATTGAGTCCGCGGCCGGACAGCTGCTCCTCGTAGAAGCGCTGCGTCCGGGTAGCGTCGCGACAATCGTCGAAGCTTTCCGTGTCGAGCAGCACCGTCACCGGCAGGATGCCGATGTCGAATTCACGCAGAAATGCTTCAGGCAGATCGCAGCTCGCATCCGCGATGACGCCGATGCGCATGGAGGCTCCGGGATTTACAGGTCCTCGATTATGGGGAGCCTCCTTTTGCCGTCACCGCGACAACCGACGAGCGCACACATCAGACTGACGAAACGGGTCATCAGCCATGCGCCGGGCGCGGCGCCTGCATGGCCGGACGGGCGTTGGTCTGGCGTTCGAGCCGCTCGTCCTTGCGCGCCCACAGGGTATTGATCCAGGCCTGGAAGCGCGCACGGAATTCCGCGTCGTGCTCGTAGTCGCCATGCATCAATTCGGGTGGGATCGGCAACACGTCCATATGCACGGACAGCTGATCCTGTTCGCCGCTGGTGAAGCTCCCGAGCAGTGATTTCTTGGTCTGCCGGTAGGCGATCGTCACATCGATCACGCCGGCGAACTGCTCGCCCATCGCATTGAGCGTGAACGACATGCCACCGGCTTTCGGCCGCAGCAGGCGACGGTACGGCGATTTGTTGGTGATGCGTTTGGCTTCGCTGAATCGCGTGCCTTCGAGAAAATTGATGACGGTGACGGGTTCGTGCTTATAGACCTCGCAGGCGCGGCGCGTGGCTTCGACATCCTGACCCTTGAGCTCGGGCCTGGCTTCGAGCTGTGCCTTGGTGTAGCGCCGCATGAACGGGAAATCCATCGCCCAGCACGCCATGCCGATCACCGGCACGTAGAGCAGCTGGTGCTTGAGGAAGAAACGCGGAAACGGTACGCGGCCATGCAGGATATCGAACAGCAGCAGGATGTCCGCCCAGGACTGATGGTTGCTGATCAGCAAATAGTTGCGCGTCGGATCGAGCGGTGTGCGGATGTCGATCTGCCACTGCACCGCGTGCAGCAGCCGGAATACAAGCTTGTTTGCCGACACCCAATTGATCGCAACCCACACGCAGTAGCGGCTGCAGGCGCGCTGCAGCGGGTAGTGGGGGACGAGCTTGAGCACGATGCCCGGCAGCAGGAACACGGCCGCGGCGAGCGTCGTCGCCAACAGCGACAGCGAGGTGATCAGCCTAACGACACTTGGAGGAAATATGATCGAGAACATTCGCGATCCTCACACTGCGACATCGTGGTCATGCTAGCGCCGAATCAACTGTCGCGGTGGTACGCCGGACTCAGATTTCGCACCGCTTCGATCATCACCGCCGCATGTTCGGGTGGCGTGTGCTGCAGGATCCCATGGCCGAGATTGAAGACGTGGCCGGCGCCATTGCCGTAGCTCGCCAGCACGCGGGCCACCGCCGCCTCGATCTTGGCCGGACTGGCGAACAGGATCGCCGGATCGAGATTGCCCTGCAGCGCGACGCGATCGCCGACACGCGCACGCGCCGACGCCAGATCGGTGGTCCAGTCCAGACCCAGCGCAGCGCAGCCGGTTTCCGCCATCACTTCGAGATGCTGGCCGCCATTCTTGGTGAACAGAATCACCGGCACGCTCGGCGCGACGCGCTTCAAATGCGCGACGATTTTCGCCATCGGCTCCAGCGAAAAGCGAACGTAGTCGGCTGGCGCCAGCACGCCGCCCCAAGTGTCGAACACCATCAGCGCGTCGGCGCCGGCAGCAAGCTGTGCTTCCAGATAGACGCTGACCGAGGCCGACAGCTTGGCGAGCAGGGCGTCGAGCAGTTCCGGCGCGTCGTAGGCCATGCCCTTGATGCGCGCGTAATCGGAGCCGCCCCGGCCCTCGACCATGTAGGTCGCCAGTGTCCACGGACTGCCGGCGAACCCGATCAGTGGCAACCGCGCGCCGAGCGCGCCGCGGATCGTCGCGACCGCATCCATCACATAGCGCAGTTCGGTTTGCGGATCAGGCACCGGCAATTGCGCGATCGCGTGCTCATCACGCACCGGACGATCGAATACCGGGCCTTCGCCTTCGACGAAGCGCAGGCCGAGACCCATTGCATCGGGAATCGTCAGGATGTCGGAGAACAGGATCGCGGCATCGAGGCCGTAGCGATCGAGCGGCTGCAGGGTCACTTCGCAGCACAGTTCCGGATTGCGGCACAGCGACATGAAGTCGCCGGCCTTCGCCCGCGTCGCGCGATATTCCGCCAGATAGCGACCGGCCTGACGCATCATCCAGACCGGCGTGCGATCGACCTGTTCACGCTTGAGCGCGCGCAGGAAACGGTCGTTGTCGAGTTGCCGCGGGGGGTTCATCAACTTGCTTCCTTGTGTTTCAGTGCTGCCGCGATTTCGGCCTGAATCTGCTGCGCCATCGCACGCGGGTCCTGCGCATCGCGGATCGGCCGGCCAATGACCAGATAATCGGCACCGGCCGCAATCGCCGCGGCCGGCGTCATCACGCGCTTCTGATCGGCTTCCACGCGATTGTCGACCGGACGGATGCCGGGCGTGACGCAAATCAGTTCACGTGGCGCCTCTCGGCGCAGGCGCTCGACCTCCAGACCCGAGGACACCACGCCGTCGCAACCAGCGGCAAGTGAACGACGCGCGCGCGACAGCACCAGATCGGCGATGTCGCACTGAAAGCCGAGATCTTCGAGGTCGCCCTGATCGAGACTGGTCAGCGCCGTGACCGCCAGAACTTTGGTATTGCCGGACTTGGCCTTCGCTGCCGCTTCCATGATCAACTGGTTGCCGTGGATCGTGCAGAAGTCCGCGCCGCGTTCGGACAGGTTACGGACGGCGCGCGCCACCGTTTCCGGAATGTCGAAGAACTTGAGGTCGACGAACACTTTCTTGCCGTCGGCTTTCAGAGACGCCAGCAGCTCGAAGAAGCCGGGCGCCATCAGCAGCTCCATGCCGATCTTGTAGAAGCTGGCTGCGTCGCCGAGCGTCGCGACGAGCTGGCGCGCATCAGCGGCGGTCGGCACATCGAGCGCGACGATCAGACGGTCTTGTACGGCAATCATGAAAGGTCCGGGGACAAGCGGATCGCGGATTGTCGGCGCGCGCGGGATGCACGGCAACCACGACACCGATCAACGCCGTTCGGCAATCGCATCGGCAAAGCCACGCAGCACGCCGCGCAGCGGTTCGGCAAGCAGTGGATCGTTGATGATCGCCGCCGCATCGCGGGTACCGCCAAGCAGCGGCAAGCTCAGCATTGCCGCGTCGACGACGATACCCGACATCGTCCGCAAGGTCTCCGCCAGCTGCGCCGGCGCGTATTCGGCGCGCGTGCTCGCATTGAGCAGCGCCAGCGGCTTGCCAACAAATTCCGGCCCGCTGACCAGCCAGTCGAGCGCATTCTTCATCACGCCGGACACCCCGTGCGCGCATTCGGGACTGCAGATCAGCAGGCCGTCGGCAGCGGCAATCGCATCGCGCCAATGCTGGACGGCCGCCGGCAGCTGATCTTCCAGATCCGGATTGAACAACGGCAGCGCGGCTAACGGATAGCGCTCGACGAGAACGCCGTCCGGGGCCAGCAGCGCGGCCGCTTCAAGCAGCGCAAGATTCGACGAATGCCGCCGCAAGCTGCCACAGATCGCAAGCCATTTCATTTGGTTTTGCCCTGCGCCAGCGCTTCCTTGAGCGCCTGCGGCGACGGCCGGCCGACCGCCTTCAGCTCCTGCGCGAATAGCGCGACGCGCCACTCTTCAAGCAACCAGCGCGCCGGCCGCGACAGATCCGGCAATTGCGCGGCGAACGGCGCGACCTGCTTCGTCAAATCCTCATCGCGCTGTGGCTTGTTCTGCAGCCGTTCGAGACGAACCTGCAGCGCGCGCAAATAGATCGCCATGCGGCTCCAGTTCGCATCCGGGATCGCGGCAACGAATCCATCGGCAAACAGACTCGCAAGCTGTGCGCGCATGTCGGCGACCGGCTGCGGCCAGTGCGTGGCGAAGCTGTCGAGCGTCTTGCGCACGCCGAGTGCGAGATTGAGCCAGTTCACCAGCATGTCGAGCCGCGCGCTGGCATCGAGACTGAACGTCGCGCGGCGTTCAAGCGCGGCCTGAAAATCCGCCCGGCTGCGGATCGGCGCGTCGAGCAGCTTGTCGTCGGCGGCGCGTTCGGAGAGCTGCATCGCGATTTTCTCGACATGGAGCCCGAACGGTGTGGCCAGCAATGCAAGCTTGAGTCGCGCGCTCTTGTTCAGGTCGCGCGTGCGTTCCGGCAAGCGCTTCAGCAGCAGCGCACGCACGCCGAAGCGATGCGCGGCATCGGCCGCCTCGCGCGACTCGAACAGACGCAGATCGATGCGCCCGGCTTCGACCGACAGTGCCGGATAACCACGGGCGCCACTGGCGAGTGGAACCGAGTCCGGCAGATCGTCGAAGTCCCAGTCGGCAATGTTCTCGCGCGCCCATTTCTGCAGCGATTCGTCGCGCGTCGCCGCCTGATTCAGCGCCGTTCGTGCAGCGCCGCTGAAGCGTCCGCGCAGACCATCGAGCGTGTTGGCAACGCCGAGGATCGCGCCCTTGTCGTTTTCGAGTTGCAGGCGCGGCAACAAGTGCGAGTCGAGCTTGTCGAGCGCGAAGTCATCGGGCGACAGCCGCACGCCGAGCATCTGTTGCAGCGACGCGCAGATCGCCGGCAGCAGCGCGCCGTCGGCCGGCGTCAGCCGCGCGCTCAGCGCCTGCGCGTATTCGGCGGCCGGCATCACCTGCCGGCGCAGGGGCTGCGGCAGCGTACGGATCAGCGCTTCGATTTTTGCCGCGCGCAATCCCGGCACCAGCCAGTCGAAGATCTCGGCGGGCAGCTGATGCACCTGCGCGAGCGGAACGTGGAACGTCACGCCGTCATGTTCTTCGCCGGGTTCATGCGAGTACGACAACGCGAGCACCACGTCGCCGATCTCGAGCCGGTCCGGAAACTGGCTTTCGACATCGGCGTTCGCGCCGGGCCGGAGCGCATCGGCTTCCGCCATCGTCAGCGTCTTCTGCGCCTGCGGCTCGCGCTTCAGCCAATTCTTCAGATGCGCCGACGCACAGACGTCCGCTGGCAATCGCGTGTCGTAGAACGCGTGAAGTTGTTCGTCATCGGCAAGCAAATCAGGCCGACGCAGCTTGGCCTCCTTGTCGACGATCGCTTCGACCAGCTGCAGATTGGCGTCGAGAAACGCCGGCTTGCGCGGCAGATCGCCCTTGACCAGCGCTTCACGAATGAAGATCGCTCTCGCCTCGGCCGGATTCGTCGAACCATAGTGGCGCGCACGTGTCAGCAGCGGCAGGCCGAGCAGACTGACGTGCTCGGTGGCCGTCACTTCGCCGCGTGTCGGATTCCATTGCGGATGCAGCAGCACGCGCTTGACCAGATGCGGCGCGACACGCTCCAGCCAGTCCGGTTCGATCGCGGCATTGGTGCGCGCGAACAGTTGCGAGGTCTGCGCGAGCTGCGCGCTCATCACCCACTGCGGACCTTTCTTCGCAAGCGCCGAGCCCGGATGAATCTTGAAACGGCGGTTGCGCGGCCCCTGGTACTCGTTCTTCTCCGGCAGCTTGTGGCCGACATGGTCGATCAGTCCGGCAAGCAGCGCTTCGTGAATCGGCACGAACAGTGCGTCGAGCTTTTCATTGGTCCAACGCGCGTTCGCTTCGGTTTTCGTCTTGCGCTCGCCGCCGAGCAGATCGCGAACCTGACGATGCACGGCCTCCCATTCCTCCATGCGCAGGAACGACACGTAGTGATCGCGGCAGATCTTGCGCAGCTGCCGATTTTTCGCCGTCTCGTTCCAGTCACGCCATTGCTGACAGAGCTTGAGCAGGGTCAGAAAGTCGGAGCGCGGGTGCCGCCACTGCGCGTGCTTTGCCCGCGCGCTGTCCTGTGCATCGGCCGGCACTTCGTGTGGGTCCTGCACCGACATCGCGCTGGCCAGCACGCTGATCATTTCTTCGGCGACACCACCGCGCCCGGCAAGCGCGATGCGGGCAATGCGCGGGTCCAGCGGCAGGCGCGCGAGTTCACGGCCGAGCGGTGTCAACCATCGCGCGTCATCGAGTGCGCCGACCGTCTGCAGGACGCGATACGCATCGGCCACGTGCCGGCTGTCCGGCGCATCGAGCCACGGGAAGTCTTCGACGGCACCGAATTCGAGCGCGGTCATCGACAGAATCACGCCGGCGAGATTGGCACGGCGGATTTCCGGATCCGTGAACGCAGGCCGCGCGGCAAAGTCATCTTCGGCATAGAGGCGTACGCAAATGCCGGGACCAAGGCGGCCGCAGCGGCCGGCACGCTGGTTGGCCGCCGCCTGCGAGATCGGCTCGATCTGCAGTTGCTGCACGCCGGTGCGCGGCGCGAAGCGGTTGAGGCGCGCAGTGCCGGTGTCGACGACGTAGCGAATGCCCGGCACGGTCACCGAGGTTTCGGCGACGTTGGTCGCCAGCACGATGCGCGGCTGATGGCCGGTCGAGAACACCTTGTCCTGCGCATTGGCGGCCAGCCGCGAATACAGCGGCAGCACTTCGGCACGCGGAAAGCGGCCGGCGAGTACGCGCGCCGCGTCACCGATCTCGCGTTCACCCGGCAAAAAGACCAGCACGTCGCCATTCGGCCGGCCGCGCCAGAGATCGTCGATCGCCGAGGCGATTGCGCCTTCCTGATCGCCGTCATCGGCCAGCGGGCGGTAGCGCTGTTCGACCGGATAGGTGCGCCCGGAGACGAAAAGTATCGGCGCGTCGTTGAAGTGCTTCGACAGCTTTTCCGGATCGAGCGTTGCCGACGTGACGATCACCTTGAGATCGGGACGCTGCGGCAGGATGCGCTTGAGCCAGCCGAGCAGGAAGTCGATGTTGAGGCTGCGTTCGTGCGCCTCGTCGATGATGATCGTGTCGTAGCCGTTCAGCAGATGATCGCGGCCAAGCTCGGCGAGCAGGATGCCGTCGGTCATCAGCTTGATCATCGAGCGCTCGGAGACGCGGCGATCGAAGCGCGTCTCGTAGCCGACGAGATCGCCGAGGTTCGTGTCGAGCTCGCGCGCGATGCGATTGGCGACGCTGCGCGCGGCGAGCCGGCGCGGCTGCGTATGGCCGATCAGCCCGCGTGTGCCACGGCCGAGTTCGATGCACAGCTTCGGCAGCTGCGTGGTCTTGCCCGACCCGGTTTCGCCGCAGACGACGATGACTTGATGCTCGCGGATCGCGGTGAGCAGCTCCTCGCGCGCCTGCACGACGGGCAGCTCCTCCGGGTAACGGATGCGCTCGGGCTTGAGCCGTAACCGGTTCTCATAGCGCAGCCTGGCCTGCTCGACATCGCGGTTGAGCCGCGCCAGGTCGAGCTTGCCGCCGCGCTGTGCGCGTTGCAGCGACCGCACGAAATTCGCATGGTCGCGCGCCAGCAGGCGCTCACGCTCGGCATCGAGATTCTGCGTCAACGCCTTGAGAGTGGCTTTGTCGATCATCAGGCGTGGCGCCGCGGCCGATGGGCGGCTGCATCGCGCTGCTGCACAATGGCCGCGCGCAGGTCGGCACGACCATCAGAAAAGCCTGCGAACGTTGGGGGACGCGATATGGATTGGCACAGCATTGCGGCGGATGTCCGGCAACATTTCTGGATTTATCTGTCGCTGCCTTTCGTCAGCGCGGTCATCGGTTACGTCACCAAGGTGGTGGCGATCCGCATGATGTTCCAGCCGATCGACTTTGTCGGCATCAAACCGCCGTATCTGGGCTGGCAGGGAATTATCCCGCGAAACGCCGCCAAGATGGCGGGTATTTCGGTCGACCTGATGACTTCGCAGCTGATCAGCGTGCGCGAAGTGTTCCAGCGCCTCGACCCGGAGCGAGTCGCACGTGAACTCGAACCGGCATTGATCGAAGCAATGGACCGCATCACGCGCGATGTCGCCGAGCGCTTCCAGCCGGGACTCTGGAACGCGCTGCCGGAGTTCGTGCGCAAGCGTCTCGTGCAGCGCGTGCAGGCCGAGCTGCCGGATCT
>DATCXY010000403.1:0-3705 GCA_036570585.1 Solimonas sp.
TATGCACCACCGCTGCTGCCGCCGAACGAACGACGGCGCGCGACGCCCGTGGTGCGGCAGGCGTTCCGCGTTGCCGAGGAAGCGATTGCCGGTCGGGATGCCGGCGATCTGGCGACGGTGTTCGCCGGCTCCGATGCCGACATGGCGATCCTGCAGCGGATCAGTGCGGCGCTGGCGACGCCGGAGCGCATCGTTTCGCCGACCGACTTCCACAACTCGGTACACAACGCCGCGGCCGGTTACTGGGGCATCGGCACCGGATCGCGCGCGCCATCGACGACGCTCGCCGGTTACGACGCATCGTTCGCGCTCGGCCTGCTCGAAGCCGGCCTGCAGGTGGTCGGCGACCGGCGTGCGGTGCTGCTGGTGGTGTTCGACGTGCCGGCACCGGAGCCGCTGTTGCACGCACGGCCGATGGCGATGCCGGCAAGCTGCGCGCTGTGGCTGTCGCATGAACCGATGAGTGCGCTCGCACATCTGCGGCTGACGCCGTGCCGTGACGGCGAGACGACGATGCGCGATGCAGCGCTCGAAGCGGCGCGATGCGGTAATCCGGCGCTGCGCAGCCTGCCGCTGCTGCAGATGCTCGCGCGCGGCGAGCGCGGGCGTGTCGTGCTGCCGAACGCGGGCGGCCGTCATCTCGCAGTCGACGTGTTGCCGTGAACGTGCTGCTCGATCGTGATGGCATCGCCGGCCTGATTCCGCACGCCGGCAGCATGTGCCTGTGGGATGCGCTGCTCAACAGCGACGAACATTCGGCGCATTGCCGAACCGAAAGCCATCGTGCTGCTGCAAACCCGCTGCGGCGCGACGGCCAGCTCGCCGCGGTGCATCTGATCGAATACGGTGCGCAGGCGATGGCGGTGCACGGCGGCTGGATGGCGCGTCAGAACCGTGCTGCCGGCGACGGCGCGGGTGCCAGGCCCGGCGTGCTGGCGGCGGTGCGGCAGTTCGAGGTGCATGTCGCACGCATCGACGATCTGGCAGCACCACTCGAATGCACCGTGCGGAGGCTGGTCGCCAACGCGGGCGGCTGGATGTATGAATTCCGGCTGTTCGCCGGTGCACTGACGCTGGCCGGCGGCCGCGCCTCGGTCCTGCACGCGTCCTGAGCGCGGGCCGGCGCTGGCTGCGCCGCCAACGACGGCAGACGGGCCGTTCGCCAGACTGGCGCATCGCAATCCCGGGAACAGGTCCATGGCAAACAGACTTTCACGTGCGGTCGCCTGGCTGGCAGCGCTGCCGGCGCCGCTGCGCAATCGCGCGACCAGCTTGTTGTTCAACTCGCAGGTGCGCTTCGCCGGCACCGGCGGCCTGCGCTTCGAGAAGCTCGACGCCAGCGAGGCGATCGTCGTGATCCGCAACCGGCGCGCCGTGCAGAACCACATCGGCGGCGTACATGCGGCCGCAATGGCGCTGTTGGCGGAGACCGCGACCGGCGCGGTATTCGGCATGAACGTGCCGGATGACCGGTTGCCGCTGCTGAAGGCCATGCATATCGACTATCAGCGCAGAGCGCGCGGCGCGCTGCGTGCGACGGCAACGCTCAGTCCGGCGCAGCGCGCGCGGATCGCTGCGGACGAGAAGGGCGAGCTGGTGGTGCCGGTGCAAGTCGAAGACGAAAGCGGTGAGGCGCCGATCGCCGCGACGATGACTTGGGCCTGGGTTCCGAAAAAGCGCGATCATTGACGCCTTTCCAGCGTGCGTTGGTGGGATGTCGCGATGAAAAAATATCTGCCGGTCCTGGTTCTGGTTGCGATTCTGATCGCGGTGTTCGGACGCGACGGTGCCGACGTCGATCACGGCGGCGCGACGCTGCAGTCCGACCAGGTGCTGGCGGACGCTTATGCCGATCGCAGCGATCGCCTACAGGTGCAGGGCGGTGGTCATGTCATCGCGGTGCTGCCGGATGATCGCAACGGCAGCCAGCATCAGCGCTTCATCCTCAAGCTCGATTCCGGCCAGACCGTGCTGGTTGCGCACAACATCGATCTGGCGCCGCGCATCGAGGGTCTGCACGAAGGCGATCTCATCACCTTCAGCGGCGAATACGCGTGGAACGAGGATGGCGGCGTCGTGCACTGGACGCATCGCGACCCGCAGCGTCGCCATGCCGACGGCTGGCTGCAGCGCGGCGGCAAGCTGTACCAGTAACGACGCTCAGAAGCGCTTGTCGAAGTCGAGGAACGCTTTCTGGATCGTGCGCTCACCGACTTTCAGCACGTTGCCGCCGGCAAGACCACGGCGCAGCTTGCCATCGGTGCGGGTCGCGTAAATCACACGTCCATCGGCGGCTTGCAGGCTGATGTCGACAGTGATCTTGGCCGAGCCCGCGCCCCAGCCGACGAACGCGCGCAATGCGCGGTTGCCGTAGACCGAGTGCACGCGCACGACGATGGTTTGCGCGTTCGAGCCCGCCTTCACCCACTTGCCGCCGCGATTGCGGACCATCGCGATCAGCGCCTGTTGCGCATCGGCTTTCAGCTGCGTGTTGTAGGCATCGGCATCAGGGTTTTTTTCCTTCGAATCGGCCGTCACCGGCGTGAACGCGAACTGTGCGGTCGACAGCGGCGCATTCGGCGCGGTGACGACCGCGCTGCGCACCGTGCCGCACGCGCACAGCAACAGGCACAACAGCGGAATGCAGCGACGGAGCAGTTTCATGTGCTTGATATCCGGGACAGGAAGGCGTGCGCGGGACTAAAAGAATTTGCGACTGCGGAAATACCAGTACAGCGAGCCGCCGATCGCCGCCAGCAGGCCGAGCGCGTAGTAATAGCCGAAATGCCAATGCAACTCCGGCATGTTCTCGAAGTTCATGCCGTAGATGCCGACGATCAGCGTCAGCGGGAAAAAGATCGCCGACAGCACCGTCAGCACCTGCATGATCTTGTTGGTGCGATGCGCGACCGACGCGAAGTGCAACTGCACCGCGGCTTCGATGTCGCGCTCCTGACCGCTCGCGTAGTTCAGCACGCGGGTCGCATGTTCGACGACATCGCGCACGCGCACATCCATCGCGCGGTTCCAGTCGAACACCGAACCACGACGCCAGGCATCGAGTGCTTCAAGCTGGCTTTCCGACATGGCCTCGAGCCGGCGAACCTGCTTGCGATTCTCGAGCAGCACGCGCCAGTCGGTCGATGAAGTGCGTGGATCGAGCAGATCGTCCTGCAGCGTCGTCAGCAGCTTCGCCATCGGTTCGCGAATCGCCAGAAAGCGATCGATCATCGTGTCGACCATCAAGTGCGCGAGCAGCATCGGCGAGCCGGGCGGCTTGACCTTGGTATCGACCAGCCGCGCACGGACGCGTTGCACACTGAGGCTGTCGTGTGCACAGATCGTGACCAGTACACGCTTGAACATGAAGAACACGGTGGTGCGCGCTTCCATCGGAAACGGTTCGTCGCGCGGACCCAGGCCCTGAAAGATCAGCATGTCGTAATCGGGCGTGCCGTCGAAGAACGACGGATGCAGTGGATTCATGCTGTCGTCGATATGCTGCGGGTCGATCGCGCTGTGCACGACCGGCTCCGCCCAGCACGCCCAGTCGGCGGCTTCGTCGCGCGTGAAGTCCGCCCACAGATAGCCGGTCGCCGGCAGGGCGTCGCCGGTGGCGAGCCGATGCGGACGTTTACCGTCTTCGAAGTGGTAGAGCTCCATGCAGGGAAAATAGCAGGCCGCGGGCGTACATGCTCTGCCGCC
>DATCXY010000404.1:0-3185 GCA_036570585.1 Solimonas sp.
TGCCGCAGGATGTCGCGCCCGGTGATGTCCTGCTGCTCAACGATGGCGCGATCACGATGCGCGTCGACGAGGTGGCTGGCACGCGTGTGCATTGCACGGTGCTGATCGGCGGTGCGCTGTCGAACCGAAAAGGCATCAACAAGCAGGGTGGCGGCTTGTCGGCTGCCGCGCTGACCGACAAGGACAAGGCCGATATCCGCATTGCGGTTGCGCTTGATGTCGATTTCATCGCGGTCTCGTTTCCGCGCAGCGCGACCGACATGCACGAGGCGCGCGAGCTGGTCCGCGCAGCCGGCGGCGACTGCTTCCTGGTCGCGAAGATCGAGCGCGCCGACGCCTTGCCGGTACTGCACGAGATCGTCGCTGCCAGTGACGTGGTGATGGTCGCGCGCGGTGATCTGGGCGTCGAGATCGGTGACGCGGAATTGCCGGGGTGGCAGAAGCGCATCATCGCCGAGTCGCTGGAACAGAATAAATTGGTGATCACCGCGACGCAGATGATGGAGTCGATGATCAATAGCCCGATTCCGACGCGCGCCGAGGTGCTCGACGTCGCCAACGCGGTCATGGACGGCACCGACGCCGTGATGCTGTCGGCGGAGACCGCCGTCGGTCGCTATCCGGTGAAAGTCGTCGAGGCGATGGCGCGCGTCTGCGTCGGTGCCGAAGCGGCCAGCCCGGCGCTGCATCGTCGCAGCGTGCGCTTCGACGCGCACTTCGAACACACCGACGAGGCGATCGCGATGGCGACCGCATGGACTGCAGGACACATGCATGCGCGCGCGATCCTCGCGATGACGGAGTCCGGCGCCACCGCCATGATGATGTCGCGCAGTGAAACCCGGATTCCGATCTATGCACTGACGCCGCACGAGAGGACGCGCCGCCGCATGGCGCTGTGTCGCGGCGTCTATCCGATCGCGTTCGAGAGCAATACCGAAGGCGCGCCGGGCCTGGTCAAGACGCTCGAAGCGATTGAATGCCTGAAGTATCGTGGTGTGGTCGCCGACGGCGACCGCGTGCTGGTGACCAAGGGCGACGGCGTCTGCTCAGGCGGCACCAACACCATGAAGATCATGATGGTCGGCGAGACTTGAGGCGCCGATGCGTCGAGACCGAACCGGAGCGCGCAGATGAATGACGATCGTCCGTTCACCATCATCGGCCATCGCGGTGCGCGCGGCCATGCGCCGGAGAACACGCTGCTCGCGCTCGACACCGGTATCCGGCTGGGCGCGCATTGGCTGGAATTCGACGTGCAGCTTGCGGCCAGCGAACTCTGGCTGATGCATGACCTGAGCGTCGACCGCACCACCAATGGCCGGGGCCTGCTGGCGGATATGGATGCGACACGAATTCGCAAGCTCGATGCCGGACAGGACCAGAGCGTGCCGACGCTGCGCGACGCGCTCGATCTGGTCGAGAATCGCGTGCCGGTCAACATCGAACTCAAGAGCTGGGACGGCTGCGCACAGGCGGTCGCCGCGGTATTGCGCGAATACATTGCCGAGGGCTGGTCAGCCGAGCGCTTCCTGGTTTCGTCGTTTCACCATCCGGAACTCTGGGAGTTCCGTGCGCTGCTGCCGGAGGTCCCGACCGGTGCGCTGATCTGCGGCGTGCCGCTGGACTGGGCGGCGCTCGCCACTGAAGTCGGCGCCGGCACCTTGTCGATTTCCAATGAATTCGTCGATGACAAGCTGATCCGCGATGCGCACGCACGCGATCTGCAGTTATTCGTTTATACCGTCAATGATCTCGACGAGATGCGACGGCTGCGGTCGCTCGGCGTCGACGGCATCTTTACGGACTACCCGGATCGCGCGCTGCAAATTCTCTGAAGCCGCAAGGGAAAAACAAAACGCCACGTCATCACTGACGTGGCGTTTTGCTTGAAGCGCGATGCACTCAGCTGCGCTGCATGCGCTGCGCCGCCGCCGCGGCGGCCGCACGATCGCGGAACAGCCAGGCGCCGAGCGCCGGCAGCAAGCAGATCGCGCCAAGCATGTTGACGAGGAACATGAAGCTCAGCAGCAGGCCCATGTCGCCCTGATACTTCAGTGCCGAGAACGTCCAGGTGCCGACACCGATCGCCATCGTGATCGCCGTGAACACCGCGGCCGTACCCCGTTCCAGCATTGCCTCGCGGAACGACTCCTCGAACGAATGACCTTCGGCGAGGTGATGTTGAATGCGTTCGAACAGATAGATGCCGTAGTCGACCCCGACACCGACACCGAGCGCGACCACCGGCAGCGTCGCAACCTTCAGGCCGATGTGCATCGACGCCATCAGTGCGTTGCAGAAGATCGACACCATCATCAGCGGAACCAGCACGCAGATCGTTGCGCGCCACGAGCGGAACGTCAGCAGACACAGCAGTGCCAGTGCGCCGAAGATCGCCAGCAGCATCTTCGCCTCGGCCGATTCGACGGCTTCGTTGGTCGCCGCCATCACGCCAACGTTGCCGCTGGCGAGGCGGATCTTCACACCATCGACCGGATGATCGGCGATGAAGCGTTTGGCCTCGTGAACCGCGTGGGCGATGGTCGCGCCCTCGTGATTCTTCATGAAGACCATCACCTGGATCGCCTTGCAGCCTTCGGTGTTGAGGCCCAGATTCGGATCGAAGGCCTTGGAGCCGGTCGACAGGCCGACGCTGGAGCGCGGCAATGCGCGCCAGCGCGGATTACCCTCGTTGAACGCCGCGATCACCAACTTGCCGATGCTGGCGACGCTGGTCACCGACCGTACGCCGTCGACGCCGCGCATGTACAGCTCAAGCTGGTCGATGACGTTCATCACCGGATAATGCAGGCACGAGTCGCCGCTGAAGTTCTCCGCTTCGACGATGATGCTGAGCACGTCGGTGCCGATGTTGTAGGTGGTCGCGATCTGACGATCATCGTGGTTGTAGCGCGAGTTCGCTCGCAGCTCGGGCGCACCGGTGCCGGAGTCGCCGATCACCAGCCCTCGCGACAACTCCGTGGTGCCGGCCAGCAGCACGAGGCAGACCACGAACACGCCGAGTGCAAACCTGGGCGTTGCGCAACGCGCCATCTGATTCCAGATCGCCATCTGCACCGGCGACGGCGGCTTGATCGAACTGGCGCGGCTGCGCTCCTCAAGCTTCACGTGCGTGAGGATGATCGGCAGGATCATCTTGTTGGTGACGATCATCAACAGCA
>DATCXY010000405.1:0-5876 GCA_036570585.1 Solimonas sp.
TCTTTCGTTCGGGCCGGGTTCAGCCGACCAACGGCGGCACGTAGTGATCGACCAGCAGCATCGTGAAGATACCCATCAGATAGACGATCGAATAGCCGAAGGTCTTCATCGGCAAACCGGGCTTCGGCCACCATTTCATGCGCACCGCGTAGCCCACGAATATCGCGTCAAGCACCAGGGCGCCGATCAGATAGAGCAGACCGGACATGCCGGTGGCAAACGGCAACACGGTCACGGCGGTCAGCAGAATCGTATACAGCAGTACCTGTGTCAGCGTGAATTCGACGCCGTGCGTGACCGGCAGCATCGGGATGTCGACCTTGGCATATTCATCGCGCCGCTCGATCGCCAGCGCCCAGAAATGCGGCGGCGTCCAGATGAAGATGATCGCGAACAGGATCAGCGCGTGCACATGCACTTCGCCCGTCATCGCAACCCAGCCGAGCAGCGGTGGCGCGGCGCCGGCGGCGCCACCGATCACGATATTCTGCGGCGTCGCACGCTTCAGATACAGCGTGTAGACGCCGGCGTAGCCGATCAGCGTGAACTGCGTCAGCACCGCGGTCAGCGGATTGACCAGCATCCACAGCATCACGAAACCAGACACGCCAAGCAGCGTGGCGAACACGATCGATTCGGTCATCGTCAGCCGGCCGGTGACCAGCGGCCGGCCGCATGTGCGGGCCATGCGCGCATCGATATTGCGATCGATGATCTGATTGATCGCCGCCGCGCTCGACGCCTGCAGGCCGATGCCAAGCGTGCCCCAGACGAATGGGCCCCATGGCGGCAGGCCCGGTACGGCGAGGAACATGCCGACCACGGCGGTGAATACGATCAGCATCACCACGCGCGGCTTGCACAGCTCGTAGTACTCGTTCAGCCGGGACGGCGTAGCGGGGGCAGCAGCGTGCATCATCGTTCCTGCCGGCGCGCGCCGCGCCAGGCGAAATAATTGAGGACAACCATCGTTCCCAGCAGCGTCTCGGCACCGAGGTTATGCGCGGCGGCAAGCAACAAAGGCAACTGGAAGTGAACGATGCTGATGCCAAGCGTCACTTGCAGCACCAGCGCGGCGAACACCGCGAGCCCTGCTCGTCGCCACAGCGCCGCCCGCTGCCGCAGCAGGAAGATCACCAGCGCCAGCAAGACCAGCGTCGTCACCAGTGCACCGACCCGGTGGAAGTAGTGAATCGTGACGCGCGCACGCGCGTCGAGAATTCCATATTCGTAGTTGATGCCGAGTCCGTGCCAGAGCGTGAATGCCTCTTTGACGTCCAGAGGCGGCAGATAGCTGCCATGACAGGTCGGCAAATCCGGACAGGCCAGCGCCGCATAGTTGGTACTGGTCCAGCCGCCCAGAAAGATCTGGCAGATCAGCACGACCAGGCCGGCGACTGCAAACATGCGCAGCCCCTTTGAGGCTGTGACGGCGACGGCCGGCTCACCCGTCGGCGCGGCGGCTTCGCGCTGCAGCGCGAACGCAGCTGCGCGCTCGTTGCGGATTTGACGCGAGCTGGCAGCTTCTTCCGCCGCCTGCGGCCGAGTCTGTGTACTCAGCCACATCCATAACAACAAGGCGAAAGTCGCCATGCCGCCAAACAGATGGCCGGTCACCACCAACGGCTTGAGTTGCCAGGTCACGGTCCACATGCCCAGCACGCCCTGACAGATGACCAGCACCACCAGCGCCCATGGCATCACGCGCGGCCGGCGCGCGTCCTTGATGAACACGCTGGCCAGCGCGAGTGCAACGATGAACAAGCCCAGCGTCTCGGCGAGGTAGCGATGGATCATCTCCTTCCAGGCTTTCGGCGCCTCGATCGGACGGTCCGGATACAGCTGCTGCGCCGCGGAAACCTCATGCGCCGCTTCCGGTACGGTCAGGTGCCCGTAACAGCCCGGCCAGTCCGGACAACCGAGACCGGCGTCGGACAGCCTGACATAAGCGCCGACCACGACCAGGCAGAAGCACCAGACCACAGCGAGCGCGTTGAGACGACGGAACCAGAGCATGGGCAGTAGCGAGTCGGAGGCGCGGCGCGTGGGCCGCAGTGCGCCGCGGATTTTACGCCAGGCGCTGTATCGGGGTCGGATCAGCCGTCGATCTGCGAGATGGCCAACAGCTTCTTGGTGTCGGCGAGGATGCCCGCGGAATCGGCGTCAGCCGGATAGACCATCAGCCAGTTGGCATGCGGATCGAACAGATAGATGGCCTGCGCGGTGCCGGCCGCAGTGCCGGCGGCGTGCAAGAACGCCTTGAGGCCGGATTCAGGTGTCACCGGCGCATAGATCAGCAGATCCGGATGGATCGCCTGGAGTTGCTGCTTGAGCGCCGGCAGTGCCGCCGCGTCCGGCGCCAGATAAACACGCTGCACGCGACTGCGTTTGTCGTTGAGCCGGATGCGAATTTGCCGGCTCTGGTAAAGCTTGTCCTGACAGGCTTGCTCGCAGCTCTCGCCACCAACATATAGGTAGGTCCAGCGCTGGCGCAGCGCCTCGACGCCCACCTGCTTGCCATCGGCCGTCTGCAGTCGCAGATCGTCCGGTGCCGGGCGCGCCGGATTGATCAACTCTCCATAGTTGGTTCGCGACTGCGGCTGCCATTGCGGAAACACGAAGTACAGCAGGCCGGCGCCCAGCAACGGACCAAAGAACAACAGCATCAATAGATAGACCTGGGTGCGGCGAACGGGAGGCTGATTCATTTTTTCGGGGGAAGTACGCGAAAGCTCAATTTGATGAAGATGACGAGCAGGGTCAGCGTGAACGCGAACCATTGCCCGGCGTAACCATAATGCTTGACCGGATTGAGTTCCGGGGCGGTCTGCCAGTCACGGACAAAACCGTTCGGCTCGCCCGGATCCATCAGCAACAAGCCCGGCGCGATGTATTCGCCGTACAGACAGCGCAAATCATCGAGCGTCGGAAACTGTACCGTGCGCGGCCACGGCAGCGTCGCGCAATTATCGGTCTTGAGCCGCAATCCGGGAACCGGCGGCATGCGCCAGAAGCCGCGGACTTCGACGCGCGCATCGGCCACCGCCAGCGCTTCCGGCGACTGCGCGGTGTCGTGCGGGATCCAGCCGCGATCGACGATCACCGTGCTGCCATCGTCCTGCACCAGCGGCGTCCACACATGATAACCGGGTGTGTCGTTGTGGCTCTGGTTGTCGAGCAGCAACTGTCGCGAGTTGTCGAAGTGTCCACGCGCAACGGCACGCTCGATCTCGTCTTCGCGCGCCACATGGCCGGCGCTGAGCGGTACCGGCGCGACGCTGCTTGCCTGCTGGTATCGGTCCAGCAATTTCTGCTTTGCAAAGCCGCGCTGCAACTGCCAGACGCCGAGCGCGATCATCAGGGCGCTGAGCAATGCGACGACGATGACCGCCCACCAAGCGGGCCGGAATTTCTTGCGTGCCATGTTGCCCCCCGTTCGATCTGTTCGCGCCGCACTGCGCGAAGCCGCGGCATCGAGGCTGCGGGTCAGGCGTATGATGCCGCCAATTTCCGCCGCTGTCCGTAAAATCGAGGATTCATGCTCGTCAAAGTCATCATTGTCGTCATGTTGATCGCGATCGTCCTGACGCTGCTGATCAGCGTCGTGTTCCTGATTCGGGATCCGGCCTCGAAACGTCGCGCGCTGCTGGGCCTGAAAATTCGTGTCGCGCTGTCGATCAGCCTGCTGATCTTCATCCTGATCTCGTACTTCATGGGCTGGATCCACCCGCATGGGTTGATGCCGTAAAGCGACTATCCGGTGGATAGGCGCCGGCATCAACGGGCAGCCATGGATGGCTGCCCTAGGGTCAGATCACCGCGATGAAGTCCCGCCAAGGACGGCGCCGATGAAGCGGACGGGCAACAAAAAGGCGACCCGAAGGTCGCCTTTTTGTTGCGTCTGCGCTCGTCAGAGCCAGTAGACAACGACGAACAGTCCGAGCCAGACCACGTCGACGAAATGCCAGTACCAGGCCACACCTTCAAACCCGAAGTGTGAATCCGGCTTGAAGTGCCCCTTCATCAACCGCAGCGTGATCGTGATCAGCATGATTGTGCCGAGCGTCACATGCAGGCCGTGGAAACCCGTCAACATGAAGAAGGTCGAACCGTAAATGCCCGAACCGAGCGTCAGGTTCAGTTCGGTGTAGGCCTCGATGTACTCGTGCGCCTGGAAATAGAGGAATGCGACGCCGAATGCGACGGTCGCCCACATCCACAATACCGTCGGAATCCGCTTGCCGGCCTTCAGCGCGTGATGCGCGAGCGTGATGGTGACACCCGACGACAGCAGCAGAATCGTGTTCACCAAGGGTTTGCTGAACGCGGGGATCGTCTGGAACGCGCCGCCGATATTGGCGGGCCCGTTCGAAGGCCAGCCGGCTTCGAAGCCGTTCCACAAGAACAGGTTGGTCGCCATCTTCGTGCCCTCGCCGCCCAGCCATGGCACCGACAGGCTGCGCGCGTAGAACAATGCGCCGAAGAAAGCGCCGAAGAACATCACTTCGGAGAAGATGAACCACGCCATTGCCCAGCGATAGGTACGATCGACTTGCGCGCCGTAGTGGCCGCCTTCGCTCTCGCCCACCACGTCGCGGAACCAAAGGAAGATCACCGCAATCGCCAGCGCGCCGCCAAAATAGATCGGCAACGGGCCCACGTGATCATTCTCGAGCCAGCTCGAAACGCCCGCCAGCAGCGAGATCAGTGCGGCGGTCAGCACGAACGGCCAGACGCTGGGTGCGGGAACAAAATAACGTTCGGTGTTAGGGGCGGCGTGGGTCGCCATGTCGAGCTCCTGTCAGTCCAGCTTCGGTGCAGTATCGGTCACATCAAAATAGGTATAGGCCAGCGTCAGCCTGTCGATGTCCGCGGGCAACGCGGGATCAACCGTGAACGCAACTGGCATCCGCTTGCTCTCACCCGCCGCGAATGCCTGGTTGTTGAAACAAAAGCACTCCGTCTTGCGCAGATATCGTGCGGCGATTGCCGGCGCGATATTCGGTACCGCTTGCGCGACGATCGCATGATCGTCGGTATTCGTGAAGTCAAAATGCACGGTGGCCATCTCGCCCGGGTGCACATCGACCTGCGCTTCGGTCGGCGCGAAATGCCAGCCCCGACCGCCGTTGACGGTGGTCAGGAACTCGACCGTGACCTTGCGGGTGACATCGACACCAGCGCCGCCGACCGCAACGGCTTCGTTGGCAACTCGTCCATTCAGGCCCAGTGCGTAGCAAAGCTTGTTGTACAACGGCACGGTCGCAAAACCGAAACCGAACATCGCAATCGTCACCAACAACAACCGCAATCCGTGATTGCGTTTCGCGCGGTTCATTTGTGCACGATCGCAAACACGAAACCGCCGAGTATCAGCGCTGCCAGCGCGATGTGCACCCAGAACAGGATGACATTGCCGCGCTTCTTGCTGCTGTCGATTTCGTTGTTCATCTCGTCACCCATGTTGCCAGCTGCCCGGGTCGGACAGCCGGCAACCATTGCTTAGTGCGCGCCGCCGCCGGCGGTCAGCTCGCTGTCCGGCAGTTCGGGCGGATCTTCAAAGGTGTGGTACGGCGCCGGTGACGGCACGGTCCACTCGAGTCCGCGCGCGCCTTCCCAGACGCGGTCGGACACGTTGCGCTGACGCCCGAACCAGCCGTAGCAGCAGGCAAGCATGTTGAAGATGAAGATGAACTGCGCGAGGAAGAACCCGAACGCGCCGATCGTGCTGGCCTCGTTGAAGTCCGTAAATTGCACGGCGTAATCCGGCACGCGACGCTGCATGCCCGCCAGGCCCGCGAAGTGCTGCGGGAAGAACAGCAGGTTGATGAAGATCGCCGACAGCCAGAAATGCCACTGGCCTGCCTTCTCGTTGT
>DATCXY010000406.1:0-10662 GCA_036570585.1 Solimonas sp.
TCCAGACGTCGAGACGCTGCTGTTCCGCATCACGCAGGAAGCGCTGACCAACGTCATTCGCCATAGCGCCGCACGCAGTGCGCGCATCGTCATCAAGCACACGCCGATGCTGCTGATCCTGCGCATCGAGGATGACGGGCATGGTTTCGACACCGCGCAGGTTGCGCAGGCCGAGCGCAGCGCGTCGAGCTCGGGCTTGCGCGGCATGCGCGACCGCGCCGAGCTGTTCGGCGGCCGCGTCGAAATTCGCTCGGCACCCGCGCAAGGTACAGTCGTGCAACTGACTCTCACTCTGGATGGTCCGGACACGGACACTACGCCATGAATCCGATCCGCTTGCTGGTCGCCGACGACCACACCATCGTTCGCCAAGGCCTGGTCTCAATGCTTGAAGAAACAGGCGAATGCCAGGTGGTGGCGCAAGCCGCCGACGGCTTCGAGGCATTTTCGCTGGCAGAGAAGACCCAGCCTGATGTCGTCGTCACCGACATTTCAATGCCGCGCATGTCAGGCCTCGAAGTCGTCAAGCGCGTGCGCGCCGAACTGCCGGGCACACGCACACTGGTTCTGACCGTGCATGAGGAGGACGAATACATCCTGCCAATCCTGCGCGCGGGCGCCAACGGCTTTCTCAACAAGGACACCACCGTGTCCGAGCTGATGATGGCGATCAAATCGATCCACGCCGGCAAGCCCTATTTCGGTCCGCGTGCGACCAAGGCGCTGGCCGAACGCCAGCATCGCTCGCGCCATCACGGCGACGACCCTTACGAAAGCCTGACCGCACGCGAGCGCGAGGCTTTTCATCTGGTGATCCAGGGCAAGACCACCAAGGAGATCGCGCAGATTCTCGACATCGGCGTGAAGACCGCCGAAAACCATCGCGCCCGGATGATGGAGAAGCTTGCACTGCGCAATACGGCCGAGGTCGTGCGCTTCGCGGCGCTTCGTGGTCTGCTGACCTGAACCACGCAGCCGTTCCGGCGCGCGCGCAGCAGCATCGGGCCGCAAGTGTTTACGCTGACCGGTGACTGACCGTTATACTTGCCGGGTTTCGGGGGTGCAGTACCTTGTGCCGGTCCGGCAAACGCCCTCGACAGTGTCTAGACATCCCGAAAGAGGCCTTTTGTAATGAGCAATCAAGGCGTGGATCCCGGCCGGCGCCGGTTCCTGACGCTTACCACCGCGGTGGTAGGCGGCGCAGGCATCGTGGCAGCCACGGTACCATTTCTCGCATCCTGGAAACCCAGCGAACGCGCCAAGGCGCTCGGCGCTCCGGTTGAAGTGGACATCAGCAAAATGGAGGCCGGCCAGCGTCTGGTTGTCGCCTGGCGCGGCAAGCCGACCTGGGTGCTGAAGCGCACGCCGGAAATGCTGGCAAGCCTGAAGAAAGTCGACAACGATCTGCTTGACCCGGAATGCAAGGCCGATCAGCAACCCGATTACATCAAGGGCGAAGCGCGCGCGATCAAGCCGGAAATCCTGGTGTTGATCGGCGTCTGCACGCATCTTGGCTGTTCGCCGGGTTTCCGTCCGGATCATCCGGCGCCGGATATCGACCCGAACTGGCAGGGTGGTTTCTACTGCCCCTGCCACGGTTCGAAGTTCGATCTGTCGGGTCGCGTCTACAAGGGCGTGCCCGCGCCACTGAATCTGGTCGTGCCGCCCTACCACTTCGACGGCGACATGAAAGTCGTCATCGGTGAAGATCCGAAGGGAGCCGCGTAAATGGCCATCACGCCGAATCCATACAAGACGACCGGCTTTCTCGGCTGGATCGACGATCGCTTTCCGCTGACCAAGCTGTGGAAGGACCATCTCTCCGAATACTACGCACCGAAGAACTTCAACTTCTGGTACTACTTCGGCTCGCTCGCGCTGCTGGTGCTGGTCAACCAGCTGCTGACCGGCATCTGGCTGGTGATGCACTACAAGCCGGACGCCGCGCAGGCATGGGACAGCGTCGAATACATCATGCGCGACGTCCCCTGGGGCGACACGCTGCGCTACCTGCACTCGACCGGCGCGTCGGCATTCTTCATCGTCGTCTACCTGCACATGTATCGCGGCATCCTGTACGGCTCGCATCGCAAGCCACGCGAACTGATCTGGCTGTTCGGCTGCCTGATCTTCCTGATGCTGATGGCCGAAGCGTTCTGTGGCTATGTGCTGCCTTGGGGCAACATGAGCTACTGGGGTGCTCAGGTCATCATCAACCTGTTCGGTACGATTCCGTTCGTCGGCCCTGACCTCGTGGTCTGGATCCAGGGCGACTACGTGCCGTCGGATGCAACGCTCAACCGCCTGTTCTCGCTGCATGTCATCGCACTGCCGTTCGTGCTCGTCGGCCTGGTCGTCGCGCATCTGATCGCACTGCACGAAGTCGGCTCGAACAATCCGGACGGCGTCGAGATCAAGAAGCACAAGGATCCGAACACCGGCATCCCGCTCGACGGCATCCCCTTCCATCCGTACTACACGGTGAAGGACATTGTCGGCGTCAGCGTGTTTCTGATCATCTTCCTCGGCATCGTGTTCCTGGCGCCGGACGGTGGCGGCTACTTCCTCGAAAAGCCGAACTTCACGCCGGCCAACCCGATGTCGACGCCGCCGCACATCACGCCAGCCTGGTACTTCGGCGCGTTCTACGCGATGTTGCGCGCAACGCCGTCGTTCGCCGGCACGCAGATCTGGGGCGTGATCGTGATGGGTGCAGCCGTCGTGATCCTGTTCTTCATGCCGTGGCTGGATCGTTCGCCGGTCAAGTCGATCCGCTACAAGGGTCCGATCTTCAAGATCGCGCTGGCGATCTTCACGGTGTCGTTCGTGCTGCTGAACTACTACGGCATGCAGCCGCCGAGTCCGTTCGGCACCCTGGTGTCGCGGTTCGGCACTGTCCTGTACTTCTTGTTCTTCCTGCTGATGCCGTTCTACACGAAGATGGAAAAGACCAAGCCCGTTCCGGAGCGCGTGACCCATGAAGCGCATTAAGTCCTGCACCCAGATTCTGCTGGCGGCCGCCATGCTGATGGTGGCCGGTCAAGTCTCTGCCAACGAAGGTGGCGAGCTGCCATACCAGTTCAAGCCCGATCCTGGCAATCAGGCTTCTGTACAGCGCGGCGCACGCAACTTCATGAACTACTGCTCCGGCTGTCATTCGATGCGCAATCTGCGCTACAACCGGATTGGTCGGGATCTCGGGATTTCCGATGATCTGGTGAAAGCCAACCTGATGTTCACCAGCGACAAGATCACCGACCACATCATCTCGGCGCTGCCACAGAAGGAAGCGGAGAGCTGGTTCGGCAAGGCGCCGCCCGACCTCACCGTCGAAGCACGCTTTCGCGGCCCGGACTGGATCTACAACTACCTGATGACGTTCTACGTCGACGACACGCGTCCGCTCGGCACCAACAATCTGGTGCTGCCGAACGCGTCGATGCCGAACGTGATGTGGGAGCTGCAAGGTCTGCAGGTCCTCAAGAAAGCGTCCGCAGCCGAAGGTGAGGAAGCTGCCGGACACGGTGAGCACGAAGGTCCGCAGTTCGAATCGGCGA
Source organism: Solimonas sp. (assembly GCA_036570585.1). Classification (GTDB taxonomy): domain Bacteria; phylum Pseudomonadota; class Gammaproteobacteria; order Nevskiales; family Nevskiaceae; genus Solimonas. The sequence goes on from DATCXY010000406.1 coordinate 3,558, forward strand.
CCAAGGGCACGCTGTCGCCCGAGGAGTACAAGAAGTGGGCCGCCGATACGACCAACTTCATGGTCTATGCCGCAGAGCCAGGTCGTGCGCATCGCATCGCGGTCGGCAAGAAGGTAATCCTGTTCCTGATGCTGTTCACCGTGCTGGCGTACTTCATGAAGCGTGAATGGTGGAAGGACGTTCACTAAGCACGCTGCATTAAGCGGGTTGCATTGATGACGGCGCCGATCGATATCCCGAACGGCGCCGTTTTCATTTGGGGCCAGACACTGTTAGCGGTTAATCTTTGTTCATGATCATTTCCCGCGCTATCTGAGCCCATGCCGTTACCGGGCAAAAGTCGTTACGTCATGGACGCGCGCCCCGCGCCGCGCGCCGGCGTCACGCTGTTCTGCGCACGCGGCGAGTTGCCGAGCAGCTGGGTGCGCGTGGTGCTGGCGGAGAAAGATGTCGATGGCGCACGCATCGAGCAGCTGACGCCCGGCAAGCCGCATCAGGATCTGATGGTGCTCAATCCGTCCGGTGAGCTGCCGACGCTGGTTGATCGCGACACCGTCCTGCACCCGGCGTCAGTCGTCGCGCAATATCTCGACGAGCGCTATCCGCACCCCGCATTGATGCCGGCCGACGCGGCCTCGCGCGCACGCGTGCGCATGGTGCTGACGCACTTCGATCGCGAATTGTTTCCCGCCGCTGCCGCCATTCGCGCCGCGCCGAAATCGCCGGACGCCAGGCGTGCGCGCAAGCAGCTGCAGGAAGCGCTGATCAGCAGCGTGCGTCTGTTCGCGGGGCGCGGCTGGTGCCTCGGCTTCGAATACAGTCTCGCCGATTGCGCGTGGGCCGCACTGTTCGCCGCGCTACCGTCGCTGGGCCTCAAGCTGCCGGCCGACGCGATACTGACCCGCTACGCCGAACGCCTGCTGGCGCGGCCCGCCGTACAATCGGCGCTCCGCTAGAACACTACGAGACGATGTCCAAATCCCGCCGACCTTACCTGATCCGCGCCATCCACGAATGGGCCTGCGAGAACGGCCACACGCCGCACATGCTGGTATCGGCCGACTATCCCGGCGTGGTCGTGCCGCTGCAATTCGTGCAGGACGGTCGCATCACCCTCAATGTCAGTCCCGTCGCGGTGCAAAGCATCGACCTGCAGAGCGAGCCGATGTGGTTCTCCGCCCGCTTCGGCGGCCGCCCGTTCGATGTGCAGGTGCCAAGCGGCGCCGTGCTGGCGATCTTCGCGCGCGAAAACGGCGAAGGCGTGATTTTCGGCGAGACCGAACCTGCCGACCCGAAGGATCTGGCCGCCGCGACGGCAGAGCCGGTACCGGAGCCGCCGGAAACCCCGACACCGCCGAAGCCCAGCCGCTCGCATCTGCGCGTCGTCAAATAAGTTGCGACCGCTTAATCCGGCAGCGCCTTGCCCGGATTGAGAATGCCCTTCGGATCGAGCGTCTTCTTCAGCGCACGCATCACGCCCAGCGTCTCGCTGGCGACTTCCCAAGCAACATAGTCGCGCTTCTCGATGCCGACGCCGTGCTCGCCCGACAACGTACCTTCGAGATCGAGCACCAGCCGGAACACGTCGCGCAGGCAAGCATGGACAGCTTGCATTTGCGCGGGATCGTCCGGATCGGCGAGCAGATTGGTGTGCATGTTGCCATTGCCGGCATGACCGAAGTTGACAATGCGGATGCCGTGCTGGATCGACAGCGCCGCCAGCCCTTCGACCAGTTCCGGAATGCGCGTGACCGGCACCACGACATCTTCATTGACCTTCTTCGGCGCGATCTTGCGCAGCGACGGTGACAACGCCTTGCGACAGGCCCACAACGCCTCGGTTTCGGCGGTGCTGTCGGCGGTCTTCAGCTCGACCAGGCCCGGGCCTTCGGCTGCCGCGACAACCGCATGCAAGGCCGCGGCGATCGAATCGCGATTGCCGTCGACTTCCATCAGCAGCATCGCACCGACACCGACCGGCACGCCGGTCGGCTGATAGGCCTCGGCGAGTTGCACCGCATCACCATCCATGAACTCCAGCGCGCTCGGTGTTTCCGGCTGGTTCATCACGCGCGCCACCGCTTCGGCGGCTGATTTCACATCGGCATAGCAGGCGCGCAAGGTGCGCGTGACCTGCGCCTTCGGCAACAGCTTCAACGTCGCCTCGGTGACGATCGCCAGCGTGCCTTCGCTGCCGACGATCAGCCGCGTCAGGTCGTAGCCGACGACGCCTTTGGTCGTCGTACAGCCGGTCTTGATCGACGTGCCATCGCCGGTCACCGCGCGCAGGCCAAGCACGTTATCGCGCGCGGTGCCGTACTTGACCGCGCGCGGACCGCCGGCGCAGCAGCCGAGATTGCCGCCGACCGTCGAATACGCAAGGCTGGTCGGATCGGGCGCCCAGAACAAGCCGTGTTCGCCGGCCACGCGCTGCACATCGCCGTTCAGCGTACCGGCCTCGCACTCCAGCAGGCGATCACCCGGCGAGATTCGCAGCACGCGATTCATCCGCTCCAGCGACAACACGATGCCGCCAGCGATCGGCACCGTCGCGCCGGTCGTGTTGGTGCCACGGCCGCGCACCACCAGCGGCAGCGAGAATTCATTGCAGAGCTGCACGACCGAAACAACTTCTTCATGCGTCAGCGCGAACACCACTGCCTGCGGCAGCGCCACTCGCTTGGAATTGTCATAGCCGTAGACAATGCAGTCGGCAGGATCGAGCAGCACGCGTTCGCGCGGCAGCGCGCCATGCAGGTGCGCGATCACCGCTGCCGGCAACGGCTGCGCGTTCATTGCAGCGGATACAGCAGTTCGTCGATCGCGTCGCACAGACAATGCAGAAACAGGATGTGCACTTCCTGGATACGCGCGGTGACGCTGCTGACCGCGCGCAGTTCGACATCGCCGTCGCGCAGCATCTTCGCCATCGCGCCGCCATCCTTGCCGGTCATCGCGATCACCTGCAGGCCACGCGCATGCGCAGCCTCGACCGCCTTGACCACGTTCGGTGAATTGCCGGAGGTCGAGATCGCCAGCAGCCAGTCACCCTGCGCGCCAAGCGCCTCGACCTGTTTGGCAAACACGCGTTCAAATCCGTAGTCATTGCCGATTGCCGTCAGCGCTGACGTATCCACTGTCAGGGCAATGCCCGGCAGTCCGGGTCGCTCGCGCTCGTAGCGGCCGGTCAGCTCGGCGGCAAAATGCTGGGCGTCAGCCGCCGAACCGCCATTGCCACAGGCGAGCACCTTGCGACCAGCCGCCAGCGCCGCGGCAAGCCCCTGCGCGGCACACGTCAGCGACGGCAGCGCCACCGCCAACGTCGCCTGTTTGGCGGCAATGCTGGCTTCGAAGTGTGCCTGGATTCGTGATTCGATCATGGTGACGGGCCTGATGTCCGATCGTCATTGTCGCGCGCCTTGCGTCGCACTCCAATGGTGAGACTCAACTCAGTTGCTGTCGAATGCGCCTTCGAGCCATTGCACCTGCTCGTCGTCGTAGGCGACGACGTCAAAGCGCAGCGCGCGTTCTGCATGTTCGGGATGCGCGGCAATGAACATCTGCGCTGCGAGCATGATCTTCTGCCGCTTGCGGGCATCGATGGACTCCACGGCGCTGGCGAAACGACTTGCGCTACGGGCGCGTACTTCGACAATCACCAGCACTGCGCCGTCACGCATCACCAGATCGAGTTCACCGCCACGGAAACGGACATTGCGTGCGACCAGCTTCAATCCGCGACGCTCGAGCAAGCGCAGCGCCGCGTCCTCGGCGTCGGCCCCGTTCACGGCGTCAGCGGCTGCAGCCCGTCGTTGCCGATCTGTACGCAGCTCAGCTTGCGGCCGATCACGTTGCCCGTGCGCCATTGCAGGTGACCGCTGACCCCGTCGATCTCCTGGCCGACCTGCAGACGATTCTGCGCAAGCCCGGTCGCGAGCGTATAGGCATCGCGTCCGAGCGCGAACAGGCGTGGATTGACGATCGTCAGCCCGGCAATGGCGGCGCGCTGCTGCTGCAAGTCTGCGGATTGACCGATGATCCACGGCGCATCACAGAAGCGCAGACCATTGATGTCTGCACTCGGCTTGCCGTCATAGATCAGCGCGGTCGCATAGATCGGCAGGCCGCCGGCGCGGTTGAACAACAACTGTGGAATCAGCGCGCGCGCATCCTGCCCGCGCGCACCGAGGAAAATCATGTCGATGTCGGCACGGCGCTGCGGCTCGAACTCGCTTTTCTCACCGAGCGTCGTCGTCAGCGAACGATGCCGGTCTTCGCTCGCGCTGACACCCATCAGTGACGCGATGATTTTCGATTGGTCGAATTGACGCTGGTCGTAACGCTGCGTGCTGACCACCGCACCGCCATTGGCACGCAGCGCCTCGTCGAACGCGCCCAGCGCGCGACGTCCCCAATCCGCGTCCGGCACCAGTGCGGCGGCGCGATGCAGACCGGTGGCGCTGGCCTGCTCGGCCGCCGAACGCGCCTCGTCGGCTGGCGCGAGTCCGAACTGGAAAACATTCTCCGGCGTCGCCACACCGGCATCGAGGTAATTCAGCGCGAGCACCGGTACCGACGGCCGGAGCCGGGCGAGCTCTGCCACGTATTCCTTTCGTAGCGGACCGACGATGAACGTCGCGCCCTCGCTAAGCGCCGTCTGGTACGCCGCGCGCAAACTGGCCGATGTAGAGCCGACATCGTAGACCCGCGCAGCCGGATGTGAGATGTCGGCAAAATACGCACTGAAGAAGCCGTCGCGCACCGATTCGGCGGTCGCCGAAAACGTGCCGCTGAGCGGCAGCAGCAGCGCGATGCTCGCCGGCTGACCGTGCGGCGATGTCACGACCGGCGACGGATATGAAGCGCCGCCATGCGTCTGCGATGGCGGTGGCGTGCGCGCGGGTGGCGGCGACTGCGGCGCGGCGCACGCATAGAGCAGCAGCGGCAACAGCAGCAGGGTTTTGGGCAGGATCGGTTTCAGCACCATAATGCAAAGTATGACACGCCCGATTTGTGTTTCCCCGTGAGCAGCACCGCCAAAATTGCCGCCGGGCACCTGTACGTGGTCGCCACGCCGATCGGCAATCTCGGCGATCTGGCGCCGCGCGCGCAGGACATCCTGCAAGGTGTGGCGGCGATCTGCGCCGAGGACACCCGCACCACCGCCAATCTGCTGACCCACTTCGGCATCCGCAACACATTGATCGCGGTTCACGATCACAACGAAGACGAGATCTGCGCGAAGCTGGTCGATCGTCTGCTCGGCGGCGATGCGCTGGCGCTGGTGTCCGACGCCGGTACGCCACTGGTATCCGACCCGGGCTTCACGCTGGTTCGCGCCGCGCGCGCCGCGAACGTGCCGGTGATCACGATCCCGGGACCGTGCGCGGCGATTTCCGCACTGTCGATTTCCGGCTTGCCGAGCGACCGTTTCGTGTTCGAAGGTTTTCTGCCGGCCAAGGCCATGGCACGGCGTGAGCGCCTTTCGGCGCTGGCACGCGAGACCCGCACGCTGATCGTCTACGAATCCAGCCACCGCATTGCCGAATGTGTTGCCGATATCGCCAGCGTGCTCGGCGCATCGCGGCCGCTATGTCTGGCTCGCGAGCTGACCAAGCTCTACGAGGACAGTCACAGCGCGACGGCCGGCGAGATCGTCGGTTGGCTGCAAGCCGACGACAATCGTCGGCGCGGCGAGTTCGTGCTGATCATCGGCGGTGCGAGTGCGCAGGCCGACGAGAAGCAGGCTGAAGGCGAACGCGTGCTGCGCATCCTGCTCGGCAGCCTGCCGGCATCGAGCGCTGCCAAACTCGCTGCCGAAATCAGCGGCGCACGCAAGAAAGATCTTTATGCGCTGGCCGTGCAGCAGGTCGGCGAGGACAGCTGATCCGCAACACCTCGCTCAAGGTGACGAGCGCGCGTCCAGATAGCGACGCACCGGCAGGTCGTCGATGAACAGTTCTTCGAGCACCGCGTCACCGGCGCGGACGCGAATCGATACGTAGGCGGTCGTCGCCCGACCGTTGGTGTTGGCCTCGCGATAGGCGCGCTCGGCGGCCGGCGCAAGCTGCTCATTGAGATAGTAGCGATCGAATGGCAGTCGCAGGGTCGCGCGGTGGTTCGCACTCAGGCTGGCGATCTTCGCATACAGGTAATCATGCCGATTCGGCGCCTCCAGCGACGGCACGCCAAAGCGTGCGAAGTGATCGGCGCCGACCGACAGGGGCACGGCCACGCGTGTACCAACCGGCCAGTTCGCATGAGCCGGCAACGCGACCTCGATATCCGCAAACTGCAAGGCGACGTAGCGGCCGCGGAACGCATCGACCGGATCGACCGGTGCGGTGCGCAGGTAGTAGCGTGCGCCGTTGCGCAGCACGTATTCGCTGCGTGCGGCAAGACTCGCCGGCAGTGCCCATTGCAGGACCAGAGCGATGGCGAGCAACAGCCATGCGACACGTATCGGCTTCATGCTCGCACCTTGCGGCGCAGCCAGAAATTGGCCGCGAGAAACGCCAATCCGACGAGGACGAATGCGATGCCACGCACGACGAACGACCATTCGCCGCCGAAGAAGCGCAGCAGCACCAGCACCGCGATCAGCGTCAGGCCGCTGCTCGCCTCGCGCAAGCGCTGCCCGCGGATGCCATCGGCGATGACGGCGACGCCGATCGTCAGCACGTAGGCATTGAACAGCAGCGCCATCGCCTGAGGTGGCCACGCGACCGTGACGGCCTGCGCGGCGGCGATCACCAGCGTCGGCACCGCGAGTGCCGTCAGCAGCCACTGCCGTCGCCACGCCGCGCGCGTGGTCAGCGCCAACGCGATCAGCAACACCAGGATCGCGACCGCATGCGCGTGCCAGAGGCTGCCACCCGCGACATGCACGAAACCGCGCGGCTGCCAGAAATCCGGGAACGTCGCCGCCAGCGCGATCAGCGCCCAGCCAAGTTCCCCGTAGACGCGCAGCGGCCGGCGCAGCAGCGCGGCATCACCGCCGATCTGGCTGTCGATCTGGATCAGCAGCAGCGCCCAGGCGCTGAACCAGACCGCCGCGACGTCGCGCATCGACGGGATCGTCAGGCTCAGCGCGATCAGGCACAGC
>DATCXY010000407.1:0-3783 GCA_036570585.1 Solimonas sp.
TCGGTGCCGCAGCTTCCGCGCCATGCCGCGGCTTGAGTCCGGCGCCGTCACCCTGTGCGCGGCGGCCGAGCCAGCGCCACAGGCGCCGCACCGGGTTGTGATCCCAGGGCGACGGCGTCATTGACGCGCGAACCAGGGGCGGGGTGCTCGCGAGCCGCGCGCGTGCATCGGATAACTGCAGCATCCCATCGAGTGCGGCGTCGCCGCGCTGAGGCTTCAGGAGGCTAAGCTTGAGCCGCGTACTGCTGGATTGCAGCGTGGCGAGATCGGCGTCAGCTTCCTCGTTTTCCGCCAGCCTGCAGTGGATTTCCGCAAATAGCTGTTCGGTGCTGGTGTCGGGCGCATCGCGCAGGCGCTCCTGCAGCCGCGGCCACAACAGGCCGAAGGCCGCCGGGGGCAATTCACGCAGGTATTCCTCGACGCGGCGCGGAAACGGCGGTGCAGAAACCAAAGGCTGCTGAGTCACGATATCCCTGAAACGGTGGTGGCCGACCCGCTGACAGGTCGAGCTTCGCCGCCGGAAGCGGCGTAGCCGTTGAGTTTAGGGATAAACAGAGGCGCTGCCGAGTCCCGGCGATGCACCGGCTGGACGCTGAAGCGGCGATGAACCGATGTGGCTCAGCGCGGCTCGGGCGGCAAGATGTAGGCCCAGGTTTCGGAAATGTTCTCGTCGCCCTTGCGCAGCACGGCGCGCATCTCCAGCGGTTTGCTGTCGTCCGTGCGACGCACGCGCATGATCACGCGCCAGCCGCCAGTCGCATCGTTCTTGACCAACTGGCGATCGAGAATCTCGCCGTTGTCGTTGATCCAGAGACCGGCAACCGGCCGCTCGTCCGGTTTCAGGAAGTCGAGGGGACCGCCCTGGAAGTCGACGATGTAGCGCAGGCTGTTGTCCGGCGTGTCGGTCCAGCCGCGGCCGCGACGAGTCTGCGCGACCCAGGCCAGCGGTGGCTTGGTTTCTTGATCGGCTTGCCAGAACAGCGTGTATTCGAGATCGAGCTGGCTGCCCGCCTTCGGGCTTTGTTCGGGCACCCAGTAGGCGACGACATTGTCGTTGGTCGCGTCCTTGGTCGGGATCTGCACCAGTTCGACGCGGCCGCGGCCCCAGTCGCCCTTGGGCACGACCCAGACGCTGGGCTTGCGGTCATAGCGCGTATCCAGGTCTTCGTAATGCGCGAACAGGCGGTCGCGCTGCATCAGGCCGAAACCGCGCGGATTGAGCTCGCCGAACGAGGTGATCAACAGGCGCTTCGGATTGACCAGTGGCCGCCAGACCCATTCTGCGTCGCTTTGCACCGACAGACCTTCCGAGTCGTGTACTTCGGGGCGGTAGTCCTCGTTCTGCGACGGCTGGTTCGACGCGTACAGGAACATGCTGGTCAGCGGCGCGATGCCGAGTTTGCCGACGCTGTCGCGAAAGTACAGGCGCGCCTTGATCTCGGTTGCGGTCGAATCGCCGGGCCGGATCCTGAAGCGATATGCGCCGGTGACGCGACGCGAGTCGAGCAGGGCGTAGATCGTCAGCTCATGATCTTCGGCACGCGGCCATTCAATCCAGAATTCGCGGAATGTCGGAAACTCTTCGCCGGCCAATTCGCCGGTATCGATCGCCAGACCGCGCGCCGACTCGCCGTAAACCTGATCCTTGCCGAGCGCGCGGAAGTAGCTGGCGCCCTGGAAGGCGATCAACTCGTCCTTCACGTGCTTGTCGTTGAGCGGGTAGTGCACACGAAAGCCCGCGAAGCCGAGGTCCTTGAGTTTGTCGGCGTCGATGTTGTTGCTGCCGTAGTCGAAGTTCTCCGGCAGGAACGGGATCTTGCGCACGCCGCCGGCGGTGACCAGATTCATCTTGACGATCTGGTTGAAATACAGGCCCGGGTGATAGAACTGGATCTCGAACGGCAGCTTGTTGCCGCGCCACAGTGCCTTCTCGGGCTTGTACTTGATCTGCTGATACTGATCGTAGTTGAGGTCGGTCAGCACCTTCGGCAGCTTCGTCTCCGGGCGTACGAACGGCTTGTCCGAAAGCGTTTTCGCCCGTTTGGCAACATCATCGAAGTCGAAGGCCAGTGCGGCGTGGCTGATCAGGGTGCCAGCGGTCAGCAGCAGCGTTGCCAGGAATACCTTGCGTGTCATCACGATCCGTCGTTGTCTGCGTTGAAGGCCATTTGCGCGGGCGAGGGGTCTGATTCGCGCGCGCCGCCACTGGCGGTGGTTTCATCGAACAGCGGTTGCATGCGATTCACGAGCAGGCAGAACAGGTCTGCGGTCTTTTCCGCATCGTAAATCGCCGAGTGTGCCGATTCTGCCTCGTACCCGAGCTTGCTCGCCTGCAGCGCGCGCGCCAGCACCGTCTGGCCCAGCGCGGCGCCGGCCAGCGTTGCCGTATCGAACACGCTGAACGGGTGGAACGGGCAGCGCTTGTAATGGGTGCGCGCGACCGCGGCATTGACGAAACCGAGATCGAAATGTGCGTTGTGGCCGACCAGTATCGCGCGCGTGCAGCCATTTTCGGAGACGGCGCGGCGCACGGCGCGGAACACGTGATCGAGCGCGTCTTTCTCCGCCATCGCCAGCCGCAGTGGACTGTCGATGCGAATGCCGGTCACTTCCAGCGCGGCCTTTTCGATGTTGGCGCCGGGGAATGGGGTGACATGCGCGAAGCTGGTCTCGCGACGAAACAGCTTGCCGTGCTCGTCGACACCGAGAATGACCGCCGCAATTTCCAGCAGCGCGTCGGTCTGCGAGTTGAAGCCGCCGGTCTCGACGTCGACCACGACTGGCAGGAAGCCGCGAAAGCGGTGGCCGACCTTGAACTTGCGGTCTGCGGGCGGGGTCACGCTGGCTTCGCTGCTGGCTGACATGTGCATCCGTGGCGGGGGACGGTGGCTCAGCGACCGGGTCGCAGTTGAGCGGGCTTGCGCGCTTCGATCTCGTGGCGCCGGTGGGCGGGGTTTGTCATCGGGCGCTCCTTGGAATTCTGGCGCGAGCTTTCGGGCGGAGCATGATACCCGCTTCAGCAGGCGGGCCCGATCCGGAAGCGGCCGACAGCGGCGACACGCTCTATAATCGCGCGCCTCGAATTCGCCCATCCACAAGCCTGCACGGCTTTCCGTTTGTCTGACGACCATGAGCAAGCAAAGTTCCTCGCGCCGCAAGATCGCACTCGCGTATTCCGGTGGCCTCGATACCTCCGTCATCCTCAAATGGCTGCAGGACACGTATGACGCCGAGGTCGTGACCTTCACCGCCGACATCGGACAGGGCGAAGAGCTCGACCACGTGCGGCCGAAGGCGCAGCAGTTCGGCGTCAAGGAAATCTTCATCGATGATCTGCGCGAAGAGTTCGCGCGTGACTTCGTGTTCCCGATGTTCCGCGCCAATGCGCTGTACGAAGGCGAATACCTGCTCGGCACGTCGATCGCGCGGCCGCTGATCGCCAAGCGCCTGGTCGAGATCGCCCGCGAAACCGGCTGCGATGCGATCAGCCATGGCGCGACCGGCAAGGGCAACGACCAGGTCCGCTTCGAGCTCGGCGCGTACGCGCTCTGGCCGGAAGCCAAGGTCATCGCGCCGTGGCGCGAGTGGGATCTGAACTCGCGCGAAAAGCTGCTGGCGTACGCCGCGCAGCACAACATCCCGATCACCAAGAAGAAAGACGGCGGCTCGCCGTATTCGATGGATGCCAACGCGCTGCACATCAGCTATGAAGGCGGCGGCCTCGAAGACCCGTGGTGGTCGCCGGATGACGGCATCTGGCGCTGGACGAAAAATCCGGAAGAA
>DATCXY010000408.1:0-25765 GCA_036570585.1 Solimonas sp.
CCCGTCCATTTATGCTTCGATCACGGTGAGAAACGCGTTGGCGTTGCGCTCGGCGACGATCTGACCGGCGCGGCGCGACCGTTGCCGGCGATCACGGACGGCGACTGGACGGCGATCGGGCGGGTGATCGCCGACTGGCGACCGGCGGCGCTGATTGTCGGCCTGCCGCTCAACGATGACGGCAGCGAACAGAAGGCGAGCGTCGCGGCACGACGCTTCGCCGCGCAGCTCGCACAACGCTACCAACTGCCGGTCCATCAGGTCGACGAACGCTATTCGTCGCGCGCCGCCGACGATGCGCTGCGCGAGGCGCGCGCCAGCGGCCGCATGACGCGGCGCGTGCGCAAGGGCGATCGCGACGCACAATCGGCGCGGGTGATTCTGGAGCAGTGGCTGGCCGGCGAAAGCTGAGGCATTTCCCAATCATGGGCGCGGTGCGCGAGAATACCGCCCCAGCATGAAGACGCCCGCATGAAGCCGACGCTCCAACTCGACGCGCAAGGTCGCCTGCGCCACCTGCTGACGCTGGAGGGTCTGCCGCGCGAACTGTTGCTGAATATCCTCGACGAAGCCGAAGCGCATGACCGGGTGCTGCGCAGCGCGGACAAGAAGCAGCCTGCCCTCGCCGGCCGCTCCATCATCAATCTGTTCTTCGAACCGAGCACGCGCACGCGCACGACCTTCGAACTGGCCGCGACGCGATTGTCCGCCGATGTGCTGAATCTGCAGGTTGCCGCCTCGTCGACCTCCAAGGGCGAAACGCTGTTCGACACACTCAAGACCCTGGAAGCGATGCAGGCCGACATGTTCGTCGTCCGTCACCAAGCCTCCGGTGCGGCGCACTTTTTCGCCGAACATGCTGCACCGGGTGTGGCGATCCTCAATGCCGGCGATGGCCGCCACGCGCATCCGACGCAGGGTCTGCTCGACCTGTTCACGATCCGCCGCTACAAGGGCCCGGCCGATGACTGCTTCGAGAAGCTGACGGTGGCCATTGTCGGCGACGTGCTGCATTCACGCGTCGCCCGCTCCGACATCCATGGTCTGCGCACGCTTGGCACCAGGGAAATCCGCGTGGTCGCACCGCCGACCCTGATTCCGGCCGGCATCCGCGAAATGGGCGTGAAAGTCTTCCATGATCTCGATGAAGGTCTGGCTGGCGTCGATGTGGTGATGCTGCTGCGCCTGCAGAAGGAACGCATGCTCGGTGCCTTCCTGCCATCGCTGGCCGAGTTCCATCGCGACTTCGGCCTGACCAAGGCGCGGCTCGCCACGCTCAAGCCGGACGCCATCGTCATGCATCCGGGGCCGATCAATCGCGGTGTCGAGATCGGCGGCGATGTCGCTTACGGTCCGCAATCATTGATCCTGCAACAGGTCAGTCACGGTATCGCCGTGCGCATGGCGGTGATGTCGATGATCCTTGACGAGTCTGACACCAAGCGCTCGGACCGGCGCCGGAGTCGCCGATGAAAAAGACAACCGGACGTGACTGGTCGGCAACACGTGCCACGCCGGTCGAGAGCCCGGCACCGCGTTCGCTGCTGATCCGCGGCGCGCGCGTGCTCGACCCGGCCAGCGGCTTCGATGGCACCGCGCACGTCGGCATCCGCGACGGTCTGATCAGCAGCTTCGGCGCCGCGCTGCCGAAGCAACGCTTCGAACAGACCATCAACGCGGATGGCCAGTGGCTGCTGCCCGGTATCGTCGATCTGTGTGCCCGCTTCCGCGAGCCGGGCCAGACCCACAAGGCCAGCTTCGCCAGCGAGACGCCTGCGGCACAGGCCGGCGGCATCACCACTGTCGTGTTGCCACCGGACAGTCAGCCGGCGATCGACTCGCCGGCGGCGCTGCTGCGCGTGCAGCGCATCGCCGCGCAAGTCGGCGGCCTCGATGTGCGCGTGCTCGGCGCGCTGACCAAAGGGCTCGCCGGCGAAGCGCTGGCGGGAATGTCGGCGCTGCGCAGTGCCGGCGCAGTCGGCGCCAGTCAGGCGCTGCAGCCGATCCGCGACATGCTGGTCGCACGCCGCGCGCTCGATTACGCACAGGGATTGGGCATGACCGTGCATGTCTTCGCGCAGAACGCGGCGCTGGCCGCGGGCGGCTGCGCGCACGAAGGCGCAGTCGCGACGCGGCTCGGCCTGCCGTCGATTCCGGTCGCCGCCGAGGTTTCCGGCGTCCGCTTCTGGATCTCGCTGGTCGAAGACACCGGCGCACGCATTCACTTCTGCCGGCTGTCGACCGCGCGTGGCGCGGAACTGGTCGGCCTTGCGCAGCAGCGTGGCCTGCCGGTGACGGCCGATGTCGCCGCCCACCAGCTGTTCCTGACCGACGCCGACATCGACGGTTTCAATGCGCTGTGCCACGTGATGCCGCCGCTGCGCAGTGCCGAGGATCGCGATGCGCTGCGGCAAGCCGTCGCCGATGGCGTGATCGGCGCGATCTGCTCCGATCATCAACCGCACGAAGCCGACGCCAAGATCAATCCGTTCCCGATGACCGAGCCCGGCATTTCCGCGCTCGAAACCCTGTTGCCGCTGACGCTCGCGCTCGTGCACGAAGGCGTGCTCACGCCGCTGGCCGCCACCGCACGGCTGACGCTCGGTCCGGCGCGCATCGCCGGACTCGATGCCGGGACGATCACGGTCGGCAGCGCGGCGGATCTGGTCCTGCTCGATCCGCGACATCCCTGGACGCTGCGCGCCGAACATCTGCGTAGCGCAGGACATCACACACCGTTCGAAGGACACGGCTTCAAGGGCTGCGCCACGACGACGCTTCATCGCGGCGAAGTGGTATTCACGCGTTGACAAGCCATTCCCTCGCCGCGTGATGCGCGGTATAAAGTGACGGATAACGCCCGTGGGGGGCATCAGGAGAACGTATGGCGCGGGTCATGATCGTGGATGATTCACCCACAGACGTGCTGAATCTCAAAGGCATCCTGCAGAAAGCAGGCCATGAAGTCATCGAATCAACTTCCGGGCAGGACGCGCTGACGCGCGTCAGGAACGAAATGCCGGACGTCGTGATCATGGACGTCGTGATGCCAGGTGTGAACGGCTTTCAGGCGACCCGCACCCTGTCCAAGGATCCGGCCACCGCGAAGATTCCGATCGTCGTCGTCAGCAGCAAGAATCAGGAAACCGATCGCGTCTGGGCCTTGCGCCAGGGTGCACGTGAATACCTGGTCAAGCCCGTCAAGGAAAGCGAGCTGCTCGCGAAGATCAACACCGTGCTCGGCGAATAACGCCGCGCATTCTGTCCAGGGGAGGACATATGGCGGAACCATCCGCATCGGCACGCTCGCTCGGCAATCGGCGCGAGACACTGCTGTTCACCAGCGCCGTCATTCTGATCACCATTGCGCTGATCGGCTTCTTTCTGTCGCAGCGGACCAAAGGTCAGGAAGAAACCTGGGTACAGCTCGCCCACACGCTGTCGACCAATCTGGGCGATATCAGCAAGGTCGGCGAACAGGTCGCGCGCGGCGGCCAGCCCGACTTCCTGCTGCTGTCGGCACGTTCCGAGGACATTGACGGCATCGTCCAGGGGCTGACCAGCGGCGACAGTGATGCCGGCATCAGGCCGGCACCGTCGGCCGTGTCGAAGGAACTGGCGGCGACCGATGCAGCGTGGAAGTCGATGCAGCAGGCCATGCAGGCCATCGTCAAGGCTGAAGATCCGTACGGCAAGACCGCAATGGCAACCGCGGCGATCGTCAATGCGATCCATCCGGCGGATGCCGACAAAAAGGGGCTGTCCGATCTCTACCAGCAGGCGGCCAGGCGTCTCAGCCGCAGCGGTTCGTCCGAGCAGATTGCACGCGCGGTCGAACAAGTCGTGCGCCTCGAACGCATTTCCAGTGAAGCCAAGCGCGTACTTGACGTCGGCCGCGACGCACAAATCCACGCTGACGAGTTGATCGCCGAATTGCAGGCGTTCAACACCGACAACGAAGCGCTGATCACCGACGGCGCCACCGCCGCTGCCGCACGCGCGGCGCAGGACCAGTTCAGCGCACTGGACAGCGCCATGGCCGACATCAAGGCGTCGGCGCCCGCCGTCGACAAGATGCAACTCGCCGCCGCCGAACTCAAAGGCCGCGCCGCGAACGTGATTTCGACGGCATCGGAACTCGAACAGCGCCTGATCGATACGCGCACCCGACAGGTCATCCTGCCGATCATCGTCTACGTCACCGGTGCGCTCGCAATCCTGGCGCTGATCGCGTTCGGCGTGCTCAGTGTGCTCGCAACCCGCAAGCGACTGGCTCGCGCCGAAGATCGTGACACGCGCCAGCAGCAGGCGATTCTGTCGCTGCTCGACGAAATCACCAACCTTGCCGACGGCGACCTCACCGTCGACGTGACCGTGACCGAGGACTTCACCGGCGCGATCGCCGACTCGATCAACTACACCGTGCAGAACATGCGCAACCTGGTCGGCACCATCACGTCGACCTCCGATGACGTCGCCAATGCTGCATCCGGCACGCAGGACACCGCGCTCAAGATGAGCGCGGCATCCGAGCGGCAGGCCCGCGAAGTCACGGCCGTGACCAGCACGATCGCCTCGACCTCGCAGTCCATGCAGCAGGTGGCGAGCCAGGCCGAACGGCTGGCGCAGCAGGCACAGGCTTCCGTGCAGGTCGCGCACGATGGCGCCGGTACCGTCAACCGCACGATCCTCGGCATGACCGCGCTGCGTGAACAGATCCAGGACACTTCCAAGCGCATCAAGCGACTCGGCGAGTCGTCGCAGGAAATCGGCAATATCATCGAGTTCATCAACGACATCGCCGAGCAGACCAATACGCTGGCGCTGAATGCGTCGATCCAGGCCGCGATGGCCGGTGAAGCGGGTCGCGGCTTCGCGGTCGTGGCCGACGAAGTCCAGAAGCTCGCCGAACGCGCGGCAACCGCCACGCGCCAGATCGAGACCCTGGTCAAGACCATTCAGGCCGACACCCAGGAGGCGATCACCTCGATGGAGCGTTCGACGCACAACGTGGTGACCGGCGCCAAGAGTGCCGAAGAAGCGGGCCAGGCCCTGAGCAAGGTCGAAAGCTCGTCGCAGAATCTGTCGCAACTGATCACCGAGATCGCCAATTCGGCGCGCAATCAGTCGGCGGCAGCGACGCGTATCGCCGGCACCATGCAGGTCATTCGCGATATCGCGGTCGAGACTTCAGGCTCTGCCAGCCAGACCGCCCAGGCGGTCGGCAATCTCAACACGATGTCGGAGAAACTGCGCGAATCGGTGGCCGGTTTCACGTTGCCGCAGTGAGCTTGGCGGAAGTTTTTAGCGATGCTGCAGACAAAGCCCGGCCACAGCGCCGGGTTTTTTTGTTTAAGCGGTCAGTGTCATACCAGCATAAAGCTGCTAAAAAGTGCGCCGGGTTTCTGGCTTGCCACTGGGCGACGCGCTCCCTACCATTTGCCTCCCTTCGCGCCATCAGGCGCCTGCGCGGCTCGCAGGCCGCGATCTCGAATTTCTGCCATCTTGAGGATTTTGCATGAGCTTTCAGGCCGATCTCGAAAAGCTGTTCGGGCTCAAAGACGTCTCGTACAAGTACGAACTGTCGAAAGCCGAACTTTTTCATGAGGCGATCGCCCATGATCGTGGCCGCGTCCGCCGCGACGGTCCCGACAACGAGCAAAAGGCGTATGCCACCAAGCTCGGCGTTGACGGTCCGCTGGTCTACTACACCGATCCCGAATGCACCGGGCGCCGCACCAAGGACACCTATGCGGTGAACTGGCCGGAAGTCGCCGAAGAACTCTGGTTCAAGCCGGACTTCAACCGCTACGAGCCGGAAAAGTACGAAGGTCTGCTCAAGCGCGTCGTCGCGTACCTCAATGACAAGAAGCGCACGCTCTACGTCAAGGACGTGTTCATGGGCTCGGACCCCGACTTCGCGGTGCCGTACCGCTTCGTTGGCGAGTACGCGACGCACGCGATGTTCGCGCACAACATGTTCCCGAAAAACCTGCCGGGCGTGAAGGATGTCGATGCTCGCCGCTGGACCATGCTCAATGTCCCGAGCTTCGTCTGCGAGCCGGCACGCGATGGCAGCCGCTCCGAAGCGGCCGTGATCATCGACACCCGCAACCGCATCTGCCTGGTGGCCGGCCGCGCCGACTACTGCGGCGTGGTCAAGAAGACGATCTTCACCGTTGGCAATTATCTGCTGCCGCTGCAGGGTCGCCTGTCGATGCATTGTTCGGCCAACGTCGGCAAGAACAACGACGCCGCAATCCTGTTCGGACTGTCCGGCACCGGCAAGACCACGCTGTCGGCCGACGCCGATCGCCGCCTGATCGGCGACGACGAGATCATCTGGTCCGACAACGGCCTGTGCAATCTTGAAGATGGTTGCTACGCCAAGCTGATCGATCTCGACAAGAACGCCGAACCCGTCATCGCCGAGGCGCTGTCGAAGGCCGGCACCGTGATCGAAAACGTGCCGCCGCTGCCCGGCAAGAAGATGGAAGAGTGCCATCCGGACGAACTCGACCTGTTCGACGCCTCGATCGCCGAGAACACGCGCTTCAGCTATCCGCCTGAAGCCAACCCCAACGTCATGCCCAACGGCCAGGGGCCGAATCCGCAGACCATCGTGTTGCTGACCGCCGATGCATTCGGCGTGCTGCCGCCGATTTCGATTCTGGAGCCCAAGGACGTGATGTATCACTTCGTCTCCGGCTTCACCTCGCGCTTCGCCGGCACCGAAGTCGGCGTCACCGAACCGCAGCCCACGTTCTCGGCCTGCTTCGGCGGCCCGTTCATGGCGCATCGCCCGAACGTCTATGCCAAGCTGCTCGCCGAAAAGATGGAGAAACATCACGCGCGCTGCATCCTGCTCAACACCGGCTGGAGCGGCGGCAGCTACGGTACCGGTCAGCGCATGAAACTGTCGGTGACGCGCGCGCTGCTCAATGCCGCACTGAACGGCGAGCTCGATGGCGTCGAGACCGAGACGCAGCCGATCCTCAAGCTGAAAATGCCGAAATCCTGCCCGGGCGTCGACAGCAAGATCCTCAATCCGCGCAACACCTGGGCGGACAAGGATGGCTATGACGCCACCGCGACCAAGCTGCGCGACATGTTCCGCGACAACTTCAAGAAGAAGGGCTTCGCCGAATTCGGCATCGAGCAACGCATCTGAGCGTTCCGACCGCAACATGACACGGGGCCGCGCAAGCGGCCCCTTTTTCGTTGGTTCCCCGCCCTGACGCCGCGGCCGGCATTCGTCAGGCCCGGTTTATACTTTCGATCCGCCAACGGATCCGACATGAACCCGGTCAACCGCATCTTCTGCATCGGCAAGAATTACGCCGACCACGTCGCCGAACTCGCGCATCTTGGCCACGCACCGGACGGCGAATGCGTGATCTTCCTCAAGCCGCCGTCGGCGATCGTCGATGAAGGCACGCCGATCGAATTGCCCAAGGGACGTGGCAGCATTCACCACGAAGCCGAGCTGGTCGTGCAGCTGACCGGCGGCGGCCGCGACATTCCCCATCGCGAAGCGATGGACTACGTCGCCGGCATCACGCTCGGACTGGACCTCACATTGCGCGATCTGCAAACGGAACTGAAGAACAAGGGCAAACCCTGGGAGCTGGCGAAAGCATTCGACGGCGCGGCGCCACTCGGCGACTTCAAGCCCTATCTCGGTCAGGATCTGCAGGCGATCGAATTCGAGTGCCACGTTAACGGCAAATTGCGTCAACACGGCAACACCAACGCCATGCTGTACCCGGTCGCGCAGCAAATCCACATCCTGTCGCAAACCTGGTCGCTGGAACCCGGCGACGTCATCTACACCGGCACGCCGAAAGGCGTCGGTCCGCTCGTTGCCGGTGACGAGGTGGCGCTGAGCAGTGCCGCAATCGGTCGTTTCACCTGGAGCTGCTCGTAATGGCCGTCAAACCGCTGCTGTCCGACGCCGCACGCGCCACGATGCGCAAGGCGACTTCAATCTTCTTCACCGGCCTGCTCGCCGTCTTGCCGATCCTCGTCACGATGAGTTTGGTGATGTGGCTGATCGGTGCTGCCGAATCGGTGCTCGGCGGCATGCTGAGCATCCTGCTGCCGGGCGATGCGTATCGCCGCGGCATGGGCCTGGTGGTCGCGATCGTGCTGATCTTTGCCGTCGGCATCGCCATGCAGGGCCTTGTCATCAAGCAGGTCATGGCATGGCTCGATCACTACCTGCACAAGATTCCGCTGATCAAGACCATCTACGGCGCGGTCCGCGATCTCACCCATCTGATTTCCAATCAGAGCGGACAGAAGCTAGGCCGCGTGGTGATGCTGCAGTGGCCGGGATCATCGATCCGGCTGGTCGGTTTCGTCACCGTCGAAGACCTGAGCCGCTTCGAGATCGCCGCTGAAGAAGAATGCGTCGCTGTCTACCTGCCGATGAGCTACCAGATCGGTGGCTACACCGCGTTCATACCGCGCAAGTTGCTGACCCCGGTCGACATGAGCCTGGAAGACGCCATGCGCTTTGTCGTCACCGCGGGCGTCTCACGCTCACCGTCAGATGCCGACACGCGCCCGTCGCCGCCACCTTCTGCGCCGACACCACCGCTCTAAGTTCCGGTGAGCCGCAGCGAAAAGCTGCTGCTGATCTCGGCGCTGTATCTCGCGCAGGGATTGCCGTACGGATTTTTCACACAAGCGTTGCCGGTGCTGATGCGTCAGTCCGGCTATTCGCTGCTCGGCATCAGTGCAACCAGCTTGCTGTTCGTTCCGTGGGCATTGAAATTCCTGTGGGCGCCATACGTTGACCGCCACGGCACGCGACGCGGCTGGCTGCTGCCGCTGCAACTCGCCACCGCGCTCGGCGCCGCGCTGCTGGCCATGCTCGATCTTTCGCAATCGCTGCGGCTGGTATTCGTCGCGCTGGTGATCTTCAACCTGCTCGCGGCGACGCAGGATATCGCCACGGATGGCCTCGCCGTCCATCTGCTGCAGGGCCGCGATCGCGGACTCGCCAACGGGATCCAGGTCGGCGGCTACCGGCTTGGCATGGTACTCGGCGGCGGCCTGCTGCTGTGGATCTACAGTCTCACCGGCTGGCGACCGATGTTCGGCGTGATGGCACTGCTACTGACCCTGACCGTGCTGCCGGTCCTGCGCCTGCGCGAGAGGCCGCGACATCCGGTGCCGATCACCCCGCGCCCGACCGCCGGCTGGCGGCAGCGCTTGCGACAACCAGGCTTTGCGCTGTTTGCGCTGCTGATCTGCTGCTACCGCTTCGGCGATTCGATGGGCGCCGCTTTGGTCGGGCCATTCATGAAAGATCTCGGCCTGAGTCTCGCGCAGATTGCCTGGCTGAAAGGCACGCTGGCCTCGGGCTCGGCGCTGCTCGGTGCGGCAGCCGGCGGCTGGCTGGCGTTTGCAGCGGGACGTCGCACCGCGCTGCTGATCGGCGGGCTGTCACAGACGCTGAGCTTGATGTTGTATGCGCTCGCCGCCATCGGTATCGGCGGCTATGGCCTGATCGCCAGCGCCTGCATCGCCGAACACGTGCTTGGTGGCGCGGCGACGGTCGCGCTGTTCACGCTGATGATGGATGCATCCGATCTCGAATACGCGAGTACCGACTACACCCTGCTCGCCTGCGCCACCGTGCTGGCGCAGGGCGCAGCCACGCTCAGCGCCGGCGCCATCGCGCAATGGTTCGGCTACGCGCCGATGTTCATCGCCAGCGTGTTGCTGTCGGCCGGCGGTTGTCTATTGCTGATCAGCACACTGGATCGCGGCCACGGACCCACGCGTCTGCGACCGGTGTGGCGCTGAGGTCCTGCCTGTACGTGGCCGATCGCGGCGTGAGTTTGTAGGAGCGCGCCATGCGCGCGACCAAACCGGATTTACGGCGGCAAGGTTCGTCGCGCGCAAGGCGCGCTCCTGCAGGCCGGGATTGCAAACGCAGTCGAGCGCTAGCGCTTCTTGACACGCGCCATCAGGCGGCGCTTCTTCTTGATCTGGCGCCCCGTCAGTTCGTTCTTCTTGTCCTTGAACGGGTTGTCGCCAGTCTTGAAACTCATCAACAGCGGCACGCCCTTGAGTTTGAGCTCTGCGCGGAACTGATTGGCGAGATAGCGCTTGTAGTGGTCCGGCAGCCGATCAGTCTGGTTGCCGTGCACCATGATCCGTGGCGGATTGCTGCCGGCCTGATGCGCATAACGCAGCTTGATGCGACGGCCGAGCACCGCCGGTGGCGGATGCGCCTCCACGGCCTCGCCGAGGATGCGGTTCAGTTCCGGAGTCGAGAACGTGCGCGTCGTCGACTCGTAGGCGAGCTGCACGTCTTCCATCAACTCACCGAGCCCGGACCCGTGTTTGGCGGCGATGAAGTGCAGCGGCGCGTAATCGAGGAACGGCAGCTTCAGCGAGACTTGATAACGCACGCGCTCGCGTTCACCGCTGTCGAGGCCATCCCATTTGTTGACGGCGAACACCATCGCGCGGCCACGCTGCGCGACCAGACCCATCAGCTTGGCGTCCTGCTCGCCGATATCGTTCTGCGCATCGACGACCGCGATGATCACGTGCGCGCCCTCGATCGCCGCCAGCGTCTTGACGATCGAGAACTTTTCGACGGCTTCCCAGACGCGCGCCTTGCGACGGATGCCGGCGGTGTCGATCAGCGTGTACGGCCGGCCGTCATATTCGAACGGCACCGCAATCGCATCACGCGTGGTGCCCGGGAAATCCGCGGCCAGCACGCGCTCCTCGCCGATCAGACGATTGATCAGCGTCGACTTGCCGACGTTGGGCCGGCCGATGATCGCGACGCGCACCGTGCCGTCGTCTTCCGGCAACCCCGGCGCAACGACCGGCAGTTTTTCCAGTGCGTGCTGCAGCAGTGCATCGACACCCTGTCCCTGCTCGGCGGAAATCGTCCACGGCTCGCCAAAACCGAGCGCGTAGAAATCCGCGGTCGCGGTAGCGCGCGGATAACCTTCCGACTTGTTGATCACCAGCGTGATGGTCTTGCCGAGCTTGCGCAGGTGCCGGGCGATCGACTCGTCGGCGCCGGTGCGGCCCTGCTTCACGTCGACCAAAAACAGCACGTGATCGGCCTCCGCAAGTGCGATCTGCGCCTGCTCCTCGGCCAGCACCGCGAGCGGATCGGCCGAATCCGGCATCAGACCACCGGTGTCGACGACGATGAAGGCGCGTTCCTCCAGCACGCCGGTGCCGTACTGGCGATCACGCGTCAGCCCCGGCAGATCGGCGACCAGCGCATCGCGCGTCCCGGTCAGACGATTGAACAGGGTCGACTTGCCGACATTGGGACGGCCGACGAGAACGAGGGTGGGCAGCTTGTCGCTGGTCATGGGGAGATTGTCGGTGAAGCGAGTACAACAAGAAAGGCGGGCAGCGCGCTGGCGCGATGCTTCAGAAATCCGCTGCACGCCCATACCCGTTCATGTCGAGTAAGCCCGCAGGGACGTATCGAGACACGAGCAGGCCCCTCGATGCACCGCGCCTTGCGGCGCGGCACTCGGGGCGAACGGAAAAGAGGTGTGGTGAAGATGGGCGACCCACTCCAAGGCATCGCCCACCTGGCAACAAAACCTGAAACTCAGCGCAGCTTGATCGCCGCGATATGCCCCTTGCTCGACAGCACGTAAAGCAGATCATCGCTGGCCACCGGCGCGACGCGGATCGGGTCGCTGCCGGCGCGGGTGCGCGCGACGAGCTTGCCGTCCTTGGCGTCGAACCAGTGCAGGTAGCCCTTGAAGTCACCGATGACGATATAACCCTTGAAGATGGCCGGTGCCGACAGCTGGCGATACTTGAGATCGGAGTTCTTCCAGATCTCGGTCCCGCTGGTCGCGTCCAGACCCCAGACCGTGCCATCGTCGTCCGTCACGATGACGGTGTTGTCGACGCGTGCGATGCCGCTGTAGCTCTTCAGCGCGTGGCGCCAGAGGATCTGGCCTGTCTCGTCATCGAGGCAGGCAATCTCGCCGCCAAAGCTCGCCGCGAACAGCTCGCCGCCATCGGACAGCAGCGGCGCATCGATATCGGTGATGCGTTCGAGCTCATTGCGCCCGGTCGGCGCACTGACCACCTGCTCCCAGGCGACTTGCCCATCGCTGGTGCGCAGCGCCAGCACGCGACCGTTATCGAGGCCGACGTAGACGCGATTGCCCACCACCACCGGCGCCGACAGGCCACGCAAGGTCAGGCTCGGTACCGTGCGATCCACCATCCACTGCTCGGTGCCGGTTGCGGCCTCCAGACCGTAGACCTTGCCATCGCCGGTGCGCATGAAGACGCGATCACCGTCACCGGCCGGCGGCGACAGTGCCTCGCTGGCCAGACGCGTCGACCACATCGGCTGGCCATCGGCGCGCTTCACGGCCACCAGTTCGCCGTCCATGCTGCCGGCCAGCACGGCATCACCGCTGACCGTCGGCCCGGAAATCAGGCGCTTCCCGGTATCGGCGGTCCAGATCCGGCTGCCCTTGCTCGGATCGAATGCGAAGATGCGGCCATCGACATCAGCGGCGAACAAGGCGTCCGGCGCCAGCGACAAGGTCAACTCGCTGTAGTACTTGCCGCCACCATTGCCGGCCGACGCCGTCCACACGGTCTGCAGTTTGATCGCCGGATTGACGATGTCCTTCAGCTCGGCCGGTTCGCGGACGTTCTTCTTGGAGCAGCCGCCCAGCGCGATTGCACCAAGCGCCAAACCGAGTACTGCTGCAACGCGGGCATGATCCCGCAGGGCAAGCCTCATGACGGTTCCGTCTCGGTCAGATCGTCAAGCTTGCGCTGCAGCAGCTTGCGGCTCGGCTCGGTCTCGGGCGTCGCCTCGAATGCTTTCTGGTAGGCGCTGCGGGCCGCATCGCGATCGCCCTTCGCCAACTTGATGTCACCCTTGAGCTCGTCGAACAGCGGCGCGAACGCACCGGTGTTGTTGTCGACCAGCTTGAGCGCATCGTCGAGCTTGCCCTGCTGCCAGAGCACGCGCGCACTGCGCAGTTCGGCAACCTTCTGCAGGCCATCGTCCTTGGCGTGCTCCTGAACCCACTTCAGACGGGTCGCGGCATCATCGAACTGACTGCTCTTGACCGCAGCCGCCGCCACCCGCAGCTGCGCACCGGCGGCGTACGGCGTATTGGCGTAATCGGCGACCAGCTTGTCGGCGAGCGGCTTGGCGACGTCAGCCTTGTCGTCGGCGAGCGCCTGCTTGAGCTCGTCATACATCTGCGAGGCAGTCGCCGCGCGCTGGGTCGTATGCTTCTGCCAGCCTTCCCAGCCGAAGATCGCCGCAAGGCCGATCACCAGGCCTGCGGCCAGCGCCATCCAGTTTTCCTTCCACCAGAGCTTGAGCTGTTCGGCCTGCGCTTCGTCGTCGTAATGAGTCGCCACGTATGAATTCTCTTGAAGTTGGAGCTTTAGTGCTTCACAAGACCGGCAAGGCGCGTCGCCAGTTCCGGCCAAGGCAGAATTAATTGTGCCGCGGACGCACCCGCCTCGCCGCGCAGCGATTTTACTTGAACGGTACCCGCTTCGATCTCGGCGTCACCGAGCACCAGCGCGAACTGCGCACCACTGCGGTCGGCACGCTTGAGCTGAGCGGCCAGTTTACCGCCGCCGGCGTGCAGTACCAGCCTTAAATGCGGATCCGCGTCACGCAGCTGCTCGGCCAGTCGCCGCGCCTCACGCTGCGCGGTGTCACCGAGCCAGCAAAAATAAACGTCGGCGGCACCACTGTCGATCGCCACCGCCTGCGCCTTCATCAGCAACAACAGGCGCTCGATGCCGCAGGCCCAGCCAACCGCCGGGGTCGGACTGCCACCGAGCTGCTCGACCAGACCATCGTAGCGGCCGCCCGCGAGCACCGTACCCTGCGCACCGAGCGCGGTGGTCGTCCACTCGAACACGGTACTGGTGTAGTAGTCGATGCCGCGCACCAACCGGCTGTTGATCCGGTACGGCTGGCCAAGGTCGGTCAGCGCTTGCTGCAAGCCGTCGAAATGCGCGCGGGCGCCATCGTCGAACGAATCGGCAATGCTCGGCGCATCGACGAGAATCGCCTGCGTCTGCGGCGACTTGGCATCGAGCACGCGCAGCGGATTGCTGCGCACGCGGCGCTGCGAATCGGCGTCGAGCGACGACTCATGGCGCAGCAGGAATTCGAGCAGGGCCTCGCGATAGCGCAGGCGCACCTCGCTGCCACCGAGCGAATTGAGCTCCAGCGTCACCTCCTTCAGACCGAGGCGCTTGAGCAGACGCGCCGACAGCGCGATGACTTCAGCGTCGATGTCCGGCCCGGACATGCCATAGGCCTCGACGCCGAACTGATGAAACTGGCGATAGCGGCCGGCCTGCGGACGCTCGTGACGGAACATCGGGCCGGCATACCAGAGCCGCTGCTGCTGGTTGTGCAGCAGGCCGTGTTCGAGGCCGGCGCGCACGCACGACGCCGTACCTTCCGGCCGCAGCGTCAGGCTGTCGCCTTCGCGATCGACGAAGCTGAACATCTCCTTCTCGACGATGTCGGTGACTTCGCCGATCGAGCGTTTGAACAGCGCGGTGTGTTCGAGCAGCGGCAACTTGATCTCGCCATAGCCGTAGGCCGCAAACACTTCACCGGCGATACGGTAGAGCTGCTGCCAGGCCGCGCTGTCGACAGGCAATACATCATTGAATCCGCGGACGGATTGGAAAAGATTCGCCATGTTCTAGAGTTGCTCTGCGCTGGGCTCAGCGACGGCCGCTCGCGCGGCGCGGCGCTCGGCGAGCTTTTCGCGGACAAGCCTTTCGAGCACATCAACCAACTCGGCGTTGTGCGCCTTGTGCTGGATCTTGCCGTCGACGTAGATCGAATTCGGATAACCGCCAGCCACGCCAATCGCCGCTTCGCGCGCCTCGCCCGGACCGTTGACGACGCAGCCGATCACGGCCAGGTCGATCGGCTCATCGATTTCATCAAGACGGGATTCCAGCTCCGTCACCGTCTTGATCACATCGAAGTTCTGTCGCGAGCACGACGGGCACGCGACCAGATTGATGCCGCGCGAACGCAGATGCAGCGACTTGAGGATGTCCCAGCCGACCTTGATCTCTTCAACCGGATCGGCCGCAAGCGAGACGCGAATCGTGTCGCCGATACCGTCGGCGAGCAGCATGCCGAGGCCGATCGAACTCTTGACCGCGCCGGCGCGCAGACCACCGGCTTCGGTAATGCCCAGATGTAGAGGCTGATCAATCAGCTTGGCGAGCTTCTGGTAGGCGAACACGGTCAGGAATACTTCACTGGCCTTCAGCGAAACCTTGAAATCCTCGAAGTTGTGACGCTTGAGAATCTCGATATGACGCAGCGCCGATTCGACCAGTGCATCGGCATTCGGCTCGCCATATTTTTCCTGCAGCTCGGCTTCCAGCGAACCGGCGTTGACGCCGATGCGGATCGGTACGCCGTGATGGCGCGCGCAGGCGATCACTTCGGAAACCTTCTTGTCGCTGCCGATGTTGCCGGGGTTGATGCGCAGACAATCGGCACCGGCTTCGGCCGCCGCCAGCGCACACTTGTAGTTGAAGTGGATGTCGGCGACCAGCGGCACGTAGCCGACTTCCTTCTTGATCTCGCCGAAGGCCTTGGCGGCGGCCAGCGTCGGCACCGACACGCGCACGATATCGGCACCCGCCTTCATCGCGGCGCGGATCTGCGCGACCGTCGCCGCGACATCCTCGGTATCGGTGTTGGTCATGGTCTGCACCGAGATCGGCGCATCGCCACCAATCGCGACGCGGCCGACACGGATCTGCCGCGAGACGCGACGTGTGATCTGGTGGTGACTGATCATCGCCATGCAAAACCTCTCTCGCCGCGACGCTCAGGGCGTCATCGGCAACGTCAAACGCGCAGTCGCGTTGTCGCGCGTATACGGCTGAAGATCGACTGGCTTGCCATCGAATTCGACGGTCACCGCCGACGCCTTGCCAATGAACAAATCGAACGGCGGCGCACCATCGAGTCCGCGGCGTTCACCCGCCGCGACCAGGCCATCGAGCAAGGTCTTGCCATTGGCATCGGTAATGCGGATCCACGACTTGCCCGTGAAATTCACTTGCAGACGCCCACTGGCCGGCGCTGCGGTAACGGGCACCGCCGCATCGCTCGCCGCAGCGACGCTGGTGGTGTCGGCCGGACGATCCGACGCGTTCGCAGCGGCAGCCGGTACCGGCGGCATCTCGCCGTCTTGCGTCGCAGCCGCCGCATCGGCCACGTCGTGTGTCGCGCTCGCAAGCGGTGTCTGCGCGCTGGGCGCCACCGGAGTCGGCATCGCGTTGACGGCGGACGGCACACCCGGACGCGAAGGATCAAACTTCGTCGTCGCGCCACGCACCCACCACAAAAACGCGCACACCACGATCGCGATGATCACGAACAACAGGGCCATCGCCATCGGCAAGCGGCTGCTCGAACCCAGCTCGGATCCGGAGGCGAGCCGCAGCTTGGTTGGCGCTTGCGGTACGCGCTGCGCGACGCGCGACGAATAGGCCTCGATCAGCGCCTTCTCATCGACACCGAGCACCTTTGCGCATTTTCGGTAGTAGCCGCGCACGTACACCGGCTCCAGCAGCGCGCCGAAGTCGTCACGCTCCAGCGCCTCGACCGTAGTGCGAGCCAGCTTGGTCTGTCCGGCCAGATCATCGACTGACAGATGCTGGGCCTGACGCGCCTCGCGGATCATCGTGCCTGGACTGAGCACCACGACAGGCGCGGCGATTTCCATGGGCTCGGCTGTGACTTCGGTTTCGGTTGGTTCTGTATTCATGGCTGCCAGTTGGCAAACAGGTCGGCTTCCTTGGATGCGGGGAACTCCTGCACGACACGTCGTGCAAATTCCACCGCGCCCTCATGATTGCCGAGTGCGTATTCAGTACGTGCGGCAACGCCCAGCAATTCCGGCGTGGCGCCACGCTTCAAATCGTAGCGTTGCAGGAATGCACGCGTACGCAGGAAATCCTGCTGATCAAAACTCAGCAGGGCCATCTGCGCGAGTGCATCACGATAATCCGGCTTGATGCGCAGCGCCTCGCGGAAATCATGCTCGGCCAGCGCGATGTCCTTGTTCTTGACGCAGATGCCGGCATTGGTCCACACCTCTTCCGGCGTCGAATAATGCGCGTCGCCGACCACTTCCATGAAGTAAGCGCGCGCTGCATCAACCTTGCCACGCTCGCAAAGGAACACGCCGAAATTGTTCTTGACGGTCGGATCGGACGCATCCAGCGAAAGCGCGCGGCGATACTCGACCTCTGCCTTTTCCGATTCGTGCCGCGACTGATAGATCACCGCCAGCGCCGAATGTGCCGGGGCGTAGTCGCTCTGCGCCTTGACGGCCGCCTGCAGCTTCTCGATCGCCAGATCGTACTGACCCTCGCGCGCATAGTTGACGCCCAGCTGCGTGTTGATCTGCGCCAGGTTGCGTCGCGATGCCCGCTCCCCAGGCGTCACACAGGCCGCGAGCGTGAGACACGTCGCCACCAACAACACGAGCCGCGCGCTCATCGCACCACCACCGGGATACCGCTCAGGCGGTTTTCTTGCTTCGAAACGACCTTGCCGACGAGTTGTCCGCAGGAAGACGCGAGTGCCCGAGCAGGGCCCCCGCGTAGCGGGGATGCGACCAGCGAGCGGCTTGGCGGCCTGCAGCTCATCGCACCACCACCGGGATGCCGCTCAAGCGGTTTTTTTGCTTCGAAACGACTTTGCCGACGAGCTGTCCGCACGCCGCATCGATATCGTCGCCGCGCGTCTTGCGCGTGGTCGCGAACACTTTGCGATCACGCAGAATCTTTGAAAACGCCGCGATCACTTCCGGCTTCGAGCGCTGATATGGCGCGCCCGGAAACGGATTGAACGGAATCAGATTGACCTTGGCCGCCATGCCGCCGAGCAGCTTTGCCAGTTCGCGCGCGTGTTCCGGCTTGTCGTTGACGCCATCGAGCATCACGTACTCGTAAACGATATGCGCTTTGCGGTCCTTGCCGGCGGTATAACGGCGACAGGCCGCCAGCAGATCGGCAATCGGATACTTGCGATTGATCGGCACCAGCTCGTTGCGCAGCGCATCGTTCGACGCATGCAGCGATACCGCCAGCGCGGTATCGACTTCTTCGCGCAGGCGGTCCATGAACGGCACCAGACCGGAGGTCGACACCGTGACCTTGCGCTTCGACAGGCCGAAGCCAAAGTCGTCAAGCAGGATGCGGATCGCCGACAGTACTGCGCCATAGTTCGCGAGCGGCTCGCCCATGCCCATGAAGACGATGTTCGAGATCACGCGATCGTTCTGAAAATCGCCGCCGAGCGTGCGAGCCGCAAACCAGACCTGCGCGATGATCTCGGCCGTCGTCATGTTGCGGTTCAGACCCTGCTGCCCGGTGGAGCAGAAGCTGCAGTCCATCGCACAACCGACCTGCGACGAAATGCACAGCGTCGCGCGACCTTCCTCGGGGATATAAACCGTCTCGATCGCGTTGCCGCCGTCGAGGCGCAGCACCCACTTGCGCGTACCGTCCGCGGAAACCTGCTCGGTCACCAGCTCCGGCGTGCGAATGACAAAGTGCTGCGCGAGCTTGACGCGCAACTCCTTGCCGATGTTGGTCATCTCGTCGAACGAATTTTTGCCGCGCCGGTAGATCCACAACATGATCTGATCGGCGCGATATGGCTTTTCACCCATCTCCGCAAACCGCGCGCGCAGCTGCTCGCGATCGAGGCCGAACAGGTTTGTGCGGCGTGGCTCCTGCACGGTGATGGGCGATCCGTGATTCGTGATTCGCGATGAGGCCGCCGCCGCGGTTTCCACCGAAGCTTGCTCCATCACCTTGGACGTTTCACGAGTCACGAATCACCAGTCACGAATCACGCCATCAAATCAGCGCGTGCGCGGGCAGAGTTCGGTGCTGCGGAAGAAGTACGCGATCTCGTTCTTCGCGTTGTCGAGGCTGTCCGAACCGTGAACCGCGTTCTCGTCGATCGAGTCGGCGAAGTCGGCGCGAATCGTGCCTTTGTCGGCCTTCTTCGGATCGGTGGCCCCCATGATCTCGCGATACGTGGCAACCGCGTTCTCGCCTTCCAGCGCCATGATCACCACCGGGCCGCTGATCATGAATTTGACCAGGTCGCCGAAGAACGGGCGCTCGCGATGCACGGCATAAAAGCCTTCGGCTTCGGTCTGGGTGAGATGCGTCATGCGCGAAGCAATGACCTTGAGTCCGGCGCTCTCGATGCGCGCGACAACCTGGCCGACGACATTCTTGGCAATGACATCCGGCTTGAGAATCGAGAGGGTACGTTCAACCGACACGGTGAAACTCCTTGAAAACTGAAGGGGAAATGGCAAAAGGGCCAGTCGGGCCCCGTTTAGGTTTGCTGAGAAATCAAGGAATTATAGCCGGCTCTGCTGCGGCGCGGCAACGAATCGGAAGCCGCTTAGCCAGATCGGCCGCCGGTCGTTTTCAGACCGTGAAGCTCTCGCCGCAGCCGCACTCGCCCTTGACGTTCGGATTGACGAACTTGAACGCTTCGTTGAGCCCCTGCTTCTGGAAATCCAGCGTCATGCCTTCGAGCATCGGCAGATGCTCGGGGTTCACGACCAGTTTCGAGCCATACTGTTCGAACACGACTTCGCCGCCGTCGATTTGATCCGCGTAGTCCATCGTGTAGGCGAAACCCGAACAGCCGGACTTGCGAACCCCGACACGCAGGCCGATACCGACGCCGCGCTTGTCGATCTGCTGCTGGATGCGCCGGGCGGCGCTTTCGGTCAACTGGATACTCATGACTTGCTACTCACCGGGCCACTCATCGTTTGCGTCAGGGCACGAAGAACGTCTTCACCCATGAGAGCACAATGGGCCTTGTCCTCGCTGATTTCAAGGACCGTACGTATCGTCGCCGCGTCGATCGCCGCCCACGTCGACGGAGATTGCTGCTCAAGCTGCTCGGCCAGCCACTCGCCAACCGCGATCGCCGACGGACAGCCATATGCCTGAAAGCGCGCCTGGCCCACACGCGGGCCATCCATCTTGACCTGCAGCCGCAGCGACGCGCGCACCGCCGCGCTGCCCGCTTCGGCAGTGAATACCGACGGGCCCGCGGTGAGACGACCGGCATGGCGCGGCTCCCGAAAGCGCTGCCAGATCGGCGTGGCGTACGCATGGACGTTCTGTTCCGGGCGGGTCATGCGTCACTCCACAGCGGCGAGAGTTCGCGCAGAAAACGCACCGCATCGACGATCTGCGTGACCGCGGCATCAATCTGCGCGTCAGTCGTGTAACGCCCCAGCGACAGGCGCAGCGACGAGCCCGCGAGTTCGTCGTCTCGACCGAGCGCACGCAACACGTACGACGGCTCGCGTGTCGCCGACGAACAGGCCGAACCGCTCGACAGCATCAATTCCGGCAGCATCGCGCGCAGCGATTCGCCTTCCGCGCCTTCGAAGCTGACGTTGAGAATGCCGGGCACACGCTGGCTCGGTGAACCGTTCAGGTAAATTCCTGGCAGCACTTGCAGACCCTGCCAAAGCCGCTCGCGCAGCGCGGTCAGCCGCACACGTTCCGCCGGCATTGCTTCTGCGGCAATCCGGCACGCCACGCCAAAGCCGACAATCTGATGTGTCGCCAGCGTGCCAGAGCGCATGCCTTGCTCATGACCGCCCCCGTGGATCTGTGGTGCCAGCCGCGCGCGCGGTCGCTTGCGCACGAATAGCGCACCCAGGCCTTTGGGGCCATACAGCTTGTGCGCCGATACCGACAGCAAGTCGATCGGCATCTGTGCCAGATCGATTGGCAACTTGCCCGCCGCCTGCACCGCATCGACATGAAACAAAATGCCGCGCTCGCGCAATTGCGGCGCCAGCGCTTCGACCGGGTTGATCGCACCGGTTTCGTTGTTGACCCACATCAACGACACCAGCATCGTCTCAGGCCGCAACGCCGCCAGCACCTGATCGGCGCTGACGATGCCGTCGACGCCCGGCGTCAGATACGTCACCCGAACGCCCAGCGTTTCCAGATATCGGCAGGTGTCGAGCACCGCCTTGTGCTCGATGCGGCTGGTGACCACGTGCGCGTTCTGCAGTCCGCGAAATTCCAGTGCGCCTTTCAGTGCCAAGTTGTTCGATTCGGTCGCGCCGGAGGTCCAGATGATCTCGTCGGCATTCGCGCCGAGCAAGGCCGCGACCTCGGCACGTGCCCGTTCGACCGCGGCACGCGCGCGACGGCCAAGCGCGTGATCGGACGCCGGATTGCCGAAGTGCATCTCGGCATCGAGCCACGGCAGCATCGCATCGCGAACCTGCGGATCGAGCGGCGTGGTCGCCGCGTAATCGAGATAGATCATCGTGGCGACATCGCGATCGGCCGCGTCAGGCCGGCGAGCGCCGCCAGGAACTGGTCCACCTCGGCCTCGGTATTGTCCTTGCCGAAACTGACACGGATCGCACCTTCGGCGATCTCGCGCGCAATGCCCATGCCGAGCAACACATGGCTGGGTTCGCCGCGGCCCGATGCGCAGGCTGAGCCGCTCGATACCGCAAAACCCTTGCGATCGAGCTGCATCAACAAGGCCTCACCCTCAAAACCGGCAATCGCGAACTGCACGGTGTTCGGCATCCGTTCGACGTGCTCGGCAAAGATGCGTGCATCAGGCAGCGCGTGCAGGCCCGCTTCGAGACGATCGCGCAGCGCGCGAACCTGCGCAGCACGCGCATCGAGCTCCTGCTGCGCAAGCTCGGCGGCGGCGCCGAAGCCGACGATCGCTGCGACATTCTCGGTACCGCCGCGCAGTCCGCGTTCCTGCACGCCGCCGTGATGCAGCGGATGCAGCTCGACCTCGGCACGCACGATCAGCGCGCCCATGCCTTTCGGACCGTAAATCTTGTGGCTCGACACACTCATCAGATCGGCCTGCAATGCGGCGAAGTCGACCGCGATCTTGCCGCAAGCCTGCACCGAGTCGACGTGCAGCCACGCCTCGGCGTCATGCACGAGTCGGGCAGCGCGCGCGACATCCTGAATGACGCCGGTTTCGTTGTTGGCGCGCATCAGCGACACCAGGCGCACCGCACCCGCCTTCAGCTGATGTCCGAGCCGCGACCAGTCGATCACGCCGGTTTCATCGACCGCAACCGTCTCGACGATCCAGCCGCGCTCGTGCAGCGATTCCGCGGCTTCCAGTACCGCCGGATGCTCGGTCGCGCCATACAGCACACGCGATGGCACGGCGCCATCAGTCACACCTTTCAGCGCAAGATTGTTCGACTCCGTGCCGCCCGAAGTCCAGATGATTTCACGCGGCTGGCAGTTCACCAGCACCGCCAGCTGCTCGCGTGCGCGCTCGACCGCATCGCGCGCCGCGCGTCCGAAGCGATGCAGCGAGGACGCATTGCCGTACGGTCCCGACAGATACGGCAACATCGCTTCGAGCACCCGCGGATCGAGGCGGGTGGTCGCGTTATTGTCGAAATAGACCGGCATCAGAATGCCGGCTGCCGATGCCAGGCCCAGGCATCAGCGACGATCTGCGAGATGTCGGCGCGCGCCGGCTTCCAGCCCAGCAGTTCACGCGCCTTGCCGCTGCTCGCGACCAGCACCGCCGGATCGCCGGCGCGACGCGGTCCGCGCGGAATATTGAGCTCGCGCCCCACGACCGATTCGGCCGCACCCAGGACTTCGAGCACGGTATAGCCGGCGCCATTGCCCAGGTTGAACTTGTGAAAGCCCGGCTGCTGCCGGCTGTATTCGAGCGCCCGCAAGTGCGCATCGGCGAGATCGCAGACGTGGACGTAGTCACGAATGCAGGTGCCGTCGCGCGTTTCGTAGTCCGTGCCGAAAACCTGCACGTCGAGCGTCTCACCGGCTGCGCGCCGCAACAGCTTTGGAATCAGGTGCGTCTCGGGTGCATGCGATTCGCCGATGCCGCGCGAACTGCAGGCACCAGCCGCATTGAAATAGCGCAGCGCCGTGGCCCGCAAGCCGTACGCGCGTGCGGCGTCACCCAACATCAGTTCGACCGCCAGCTTCGAGTTTCCATACGGGTTGATCGGTCGACACTCGTGCTCCTCGTCGATCAAATCACTGCGCGGCTCGCCGAATACCGCCGCTGTTGACGAGAACACGAACTGCGACACACCGACATCCTTCATCGCCTGCAGCAATTGCAAGGTCGCACCAACATTATTGGCGTAATAGCGATACGGATCGCTGACCGATTCACCGACCAGCGAGCTGGCGGCGAAGTGCATGACCGCATCGATGTGATGACGACGCAGCGTCTCCGCGACCAGCGCCGTATCGCCGAGCGAAGCCTCGACCAACTCGCCCCACTGCACCGCTTCGCGATGCCCGGTCGACAGATCGTCGAGCACGACCACGGCATGCCCGGCCTCGGCCAGGCGTTTGCACATGTGCGAGCCTATGTAACCAGCCCCACCTGCCACCAGCACATTCATCGAGCTCTATTCCTGATTGCGCTTGCGGTTCGCCGCGAGAGAATCGAGCGCGGACGTGGCATCGAGACAGATGTCCGGAAGCTCCAGCTTCGACAGCTCCAGCTCCGGCATCCGCGAATCCATTTCGTGCAACAGGCGGCAGATCTGGACCAGACGCTCGTCGAGGCGCTGGACATGGTCGAACATGGTCGACATGGCGTTGGCGACCGGATCGGGCATGTCCTTCGACAGACCATAGGCATCGAAGCCCATTTTCCTGGCGATCGCCGCGACGGCCTCGGACGGCTCCGCCGCCTCGTGCACGATCCGCGCCGGAATGCCGACGACCGTTGCGCCCGGCGGCACTTCCTTGACGACGACCGAGTTCGAGCCGACGCGCGCGTCCGCTCCGACGGTGAATGGCCCGAGGATCTTGGCGCCGGCGCCGACCACGACGCGATCGCCTAGCGTCGGATGTCGCTTGCCCTTGTTCCAGCTGACACCGCCGAGCGTCACGCCGTGATAGAGGGTGACGTCCTCGCCGATCTCCGCAGTTTCACCAATGACCACGCCCATGCCGTGATCGATGAAAAAGCGCCGCCCGATGCGCGCGCCCGGATGAATCTCGATGCCAGTGAACCAGCGCGCCAGATTCGAGTTGAGGCGCGCCAACCACTTCAGCTCATGCGTCCACAGCCAGTGGCTGACGCGATGCCCCCAGATCGCATGCAGGCCCGGATAGCACGTCAGCACTTCCCAAGTACTGCGCGCGGCAGGGTCGCGATCAAAAACGCTGGCGATATCTTCTTGGATGCGGGCGAACATGAACGTCGGATGGGGCGTTGGGGAGCGTCATTTTAGACGGAAACAGGGCTGAGCCCCTGCCAATGACGCCTGTCCGCCATTGCGCGAGCCACGAGCGTCGCGCGATCGCCGGCCGAGATCGCCCCTGCGATATTCGCCGGCTGAGGTTTCATCCGGACTGGCAGCGCGATCGACGCGGCCTACACTCGACGTCGTCCCACTGGCTGCCGGAGCCTGATCGTGAAACCGCTGACATCCGCTGCGCTGTGCGAACGATTCGTCGCCGCCGCGACTGCGAAATTCGCACGCAATGTCCCGGACTTCGTGCGGCTGCAGTCGCTGGTTGCCGAACGCGGCGGCAGCTTTCGCAACGACCACGCCGCGATCCGCAGTGCCGATCCACAGGTTTGCGCACTGTTCGTGCGCGCGGCACGCGTGCTGGGTCTGCGACGCGAACGCGACTACGCGTTTCCGGCCAAGAAGCTGAAGTCATTTGACCTGCAACGCATCGGTGACGACGCCACCGCGTTCAAGATCTTCGTCTCGGAAGTCGATCTGGCGGCGTTTCCGGCCGACGTCGCCGAGCGCATCCGCAGCGATTGCGCAACGCAGGCGGCGGCCGTCGATCATCGTGACTTCATCCGCCATATCGAACGCTTCGAAGCACGCGGCGTACTCGACCAGGCGGATGCCGATGCGTTCATCGAACACTTCGTCGAACGCCTGATGAGCCGCAACGGGCCACCGCTGGCGCGCGCGACACTCGCCGCCGTGTCCGGTGTTTCCGGCGAAGCGGCCAGCGCACTCGCGCTCGGGCCAGACTTCAATCACGTCACGATCAGCGTGCGCGCCGCCGGCTTTGCCGATATCGAGACGATGGCCGACGCGATGCGTGCTGCCGGCTTTCGCCTGCTGCCGGCGATCCAGGGCGCGCCGGGCACCGCGCTGCGGCAGACCGCGACGATGGCGGCGACGATGGACACGCCGGTGCTCGAAGCCGATGGCCGCATCGGCAACGCGCAGACCGAACGTCAGTTTGTCGAGATCATCGAACGGGCGCAGGCACGCGACGATGACGGCGCGCTACTGTGGACAGCGGATGGCGAACCACTGATCTTCCGCAACTTTCTCGCCACCAATGCCGAGAAGATCTTCGATGCTGCATCCACCCGCGGGTCGATGTAGCGCCGACACGCGCGCCGTCATGCGTGCCCTACCAGGCGCGATGCCCCTGCATGATCAGGTCGACCATGAAGTCCGCCTGCTGCCCTGCCTCCCGACCCGTCATCGGTTTGTCGGACTCCCGCAACTCCAGCCATCCCCAGATCATCTCCATCAACGCATTGGCGATTCTGGCCGGCGCCACTGCGTGGATATCCTGCGCCGGTCCGAGTTGCCGGATGTCGCTTTCGATGATCGCGATCATCCGGTCGTAGCCAAAGAACGGGCGGGGGCGAACGCGGCCATCGGAC
>DATCXY010000409.1:0-6813 GCA_036570585.1 Solimonas sp.
CTCGTACGAGACCATGTCCTCGTTCAGTGAATCGATGTTCTTGAGGCCGAACGCATCATCGATGAAGCAGTTCAGGAAGTGCCGCTTGAACACGTCGCTGGGCTTCATGTCCTTGAAGTTCATCCGCGAGTTGGTCCAGAACTGATGCCGGCTATGGCTGAAGTCGGCGCGTTCGAGGAAATACGGAATCCAGCCGATGCCGCCTTCCGACAGCGCGATCTTCAGCGTCGGGTACTGTTGCAGCGCGGCCAGGTTCAGCCAGTCGGCGGCGCCGGTCGAAATCGACATCGGCATCGTCGTGATCCAGGCTTCGATCGGCGTTTCCATCGACGCATGCGGTGCCGGGTTGCCGGCGCCGATGTGCAGGCACAGCACCATGTCGAGTTCGTTCACCGTCTTCCAGAACGGCGCCCAGTATTCGTTGTGAATGCTCGGCAGACCCTGCGTGGTCGGGTTCTCGTTGATCGAGACCGCCGTGCAGCCCTTCGCGGCGAGCCGCTTGAGTTCGGCGAGCGTCGCTTTCATGTCCCAGGTCGGCAGCAGGCCGCAAGGGATGAAGCGGCCGGGATACGCGCCGCACCATTCATCGACGTGCCAGTCGTTGTAGGCGCGCATGTGAATCAGCGCCTTGGCCTTGTCGTCGACCTTGTGGAAGCGGCCGCCGTCAAAGCTGACGCAGCTGCCGAAATTCAGCGATGCCGCAATGCCGTTGACGTTCATGTCGCCGATGCGGGCGTGAACGTCGTAGCAGCCTTCGCGCAGCTGTTCGAGCGCGGTCGGCTCCATGCCGTACTCTTCGAGCGGGCGCCCGACCACGGCGTTGAGCCCGACGGCCGGCATCTTCATGCCCTGGTATTCCCAGTAGCTGGTGCCGTTGTCGGCGACGCAGAACTTCGGCGCGGTCGCCAGATCGTCACCCGACAAGTGCTTGTCGAACATGCCCGGCGGTTCGCTGATGTGATCGTCGACGCTGATGATCATCATGTCATTCATTTTCATGCTGTATTCCTCACTTCTTTCGGCACGCGACGTCGGGAAATCGTCGCGATAGATGGATTCTGGCCCTCAGGCCGCGGAATGCAATGCGCACCCGGCGAGCGGTTGCGTCTGTTCTTTTCGGAAATCGCGAATCACGCCGACGCGCTTGGCGATCGTCTTGCGCTCCGGCTGGAAGCTGTAGCAAGTGGACGGCATGCGTGTCGCATCCGACTGTTTCTCGATTGGAATCAGCCGGCCGTTGGCAATCATGTTGGCCCAGCGCAGCAGCCGTGCGGCCTCCTGCGTCGGCGCATCCTGCGCTTCGATCCACGGCCGCAGCTTGTCGAGCGTCATGCCCGCCAGCTCGGCCGGCGCGACGATGCGAAAGGCGGTTTCGGTCCATGCCAGCACTGTCCGGCCATCGCGACGCAACTCGGCGCGACGCAGACCATCGACCGGATCGGCGATCTGCGCGTCATAGACCAGTGGCTGCGTATCGG
The DNA here is from genome assembly GCA_036570585.1 of Solimonas sp. Classification (GTDB taxonomy): domain Bacteria; phylum Pseudomonadota; class Gammaproteobacteria; order Nevskiales; family Nevskiaceae; genus Solimonas. The sequence continues at coordinate 1,479 of DATCXY010000409.1, forward strand.
CAGCATGTACCGCGGCCAGCAGCGCGAGATCGTGCAGATGCGTGCAATTGATCGGATTGTCGCCGCGCGCCGGGAAATCGGCGAGCGCGACGCCGGTGAAAGTCTCCACCAGCTGTGCCGATGCGCCCGGACAGGTGGTCCACGGCGCGCGCAACAATTCCGGTTCGATGCGCGTCGCGATCATGCCGTCGTGATGCAGTGTCACGCGCATGCAGTGATAGTCGTCCTCGACCTCGCTGCGCACCCAGCCCGCGCCCGGCGTCACGCGAAAGCGACGCCAGAAGCCGGGCAGGTTTGCGACAGGCACGGGCGACGGCATCGCTTCAGTCCCGCGTCAACAGCAGTGCGGTGGCGAGCGGGCCACCACCGGAGGCAGCGACCGCAACGCGCGGCTGCTTCCTGGTGATCTGACGCGCACCGCCGTTGCCGCGCAGCTGCGTCACCGCCTCGTGCGCGAAGCCGAAACCGTGCAGACGACCGGCGCCGATCTGGCCGCCGAAGGTGTTCAGCGGCAACTCGCCATCGAGCGCGATGCGCTGACCGCCTTCGATGTACTTGCCGCCGTCGCCGATCTCGCAGAAACCCAGCGATTCGATCCAGGCCAGCGCCTGGAAACTGAAACCGTCGTAGAGCTGCGCGGTATCGACGTCGGCCGGCTTGTAGTCGGTCTGCTTCCACAGATCGCGGCCGGTCGCGTAGCAGGCCATCCACTCGGCCTGATCCCAGCTCAGACGCTCGACGCTGCCCGCCATCGCCGCAATGCGGACCGGCGTGCACTTCACTTCGTCGAGCGCATCGCCGGCGGAGACGATCAGCACCGTCGAGGCATCGGTGAAACGATCGCAGTCGAACAGGCACAGCGGTGAGCTGATCATGCGCGCCGACAGGTATTCGTCCATCGTCAGCGGCTGCTGCACCAGCGCACGCGGATTCAGCGCGGCGTGGGCGCGATCGGTCAGCGCGATCTGCGCCAGCTGTTCGCGCGTCAGGCCGTATTTCTTGACGTGACGCATCGCGTACTGCGCGGTCCAGGTCACCGCCGACAAGGCGTTGAACGGCGAGAACCACTGCGACGTGCCCTGCACCTTGTCGCTGCGCATCATCGGATATTCGTCGGGCCGCGCGATGGCCGCAGCCTCGTACACCGTGCGGAAGCAGATCACGTGGCGCGCAAGACCCGCGCGCACCGCGGCCGCGGCCGCGGTCACGGCGCCGAGCTGCGAGGTGATCTCGCCGCCGCCGGCATACCAGGTCGCGTGAATGCCGAGTGCATCGACGAGTTCATCGGCGCCGACCGGCGAGAAGCCGGGCATCGCCGCGACGCGACCCGGATAGGTCGACACGCCGTCGATCTGGCCGATCGTCAGACCCGCTTCGGCCATCGCCTCCTTGACCGCATCGACGGTCAGCAGCAGGGGATGACGCGTCAGCTTGATGCCGACTTCGGACTGGCCGACGCCGGTGATGTAAGCCTCGATCGATTTCATGCGTCGACCTTTTCGAACAGCGGCAGCCAGATCTCGCCGTGCTGCTCGAAGATCACGCGCACGCGATCGCCGATGTCGACGGCATCGACCGGACAGCCGACGATGTTGGTCGTCAGATAGACGCCGGGCGCATCGTCAAGCGCAACGCGCGCGATCACGAACGGCACTTCCATCGCCGGAAACCACTTCTGGTGATTGACCGTGAAGGTATCGACGACCCCGGTGCCGGCGACGGCCTTCGGCGCGACCTTGTCGGACAGACAGTGCCGGCACACCGGACGCGGCGGATGCACGTAGCCGCCGCAGTCCGCGCAGTGGTGGATGAACAGCGCGCCGTTCTCGCCGCCGGTCCAGAACGCGCGGTTGTCGGCGTCGAGCCGCGGCTGCGGTCGTGTCGACGACGTGTTGTAACCCGCCATTCCTACACGTCCCAGACGATGTGCAGCGAGCTGACGCCGATCACGTGGCCGCAATGGAAGGTCGGCGGGTTGGCCGGATCGAGACGGAACGTCGGCAGGCGCTTCAGCACTTCCTCGTAGCAGACCTGCAGCTCGACGCGCGCCAGATGCGAGCCCAGGCAGCGATGCACGCCGGCATTGAATGCAATGTGCGTCTTGTTCTCGCGGTCGAGGTCGTAGCTGTCCGGCTTCGCGAACGCCTTCGGGTCAAGATCGGCGGCCGGCAGGAACAGCATCGCGCGCTCACCCTTCTTCATCTCCACGCCATTGAACGTGGCGTCCTTGCCGATCACGCGCGGTGGCACGGTGAACGTGAAGCGGCGCAGCATTTCTTCCGATGCGTCGCCGACCATTTCCGGATTGGCGCGCAGGCGCTCCTGCAGTGCCAGATCGGTCGCCAGATAGCGGATGCCATGGCCGATGCCGTTCATGACGGTATCGAGGCCGGCGATGAACAGCACCACGGAGTAGTTCTCCATGTCGTCCATCGTCGTCGGCTGACCGTCGATCTCGGCCTTCCACAACATCGAGATGATGTCGTCCTGCGGATTGACGCGGCGGTCTTCAAGCGTGTCCTTGATGCTGTCGACGATGCGCCACAGCCGCTTGATGCTGTCGAGCGGATTCGGCGACGGATCGGACAGATGCGCCGAAACGATCTCGCGATATTCCTCCATGCGGCCGAGCGGCAGACCCAGCATCTTCAGGAACACCACCACCGGCAGCGGCTCGGCGACCGCGGTCATGAAGTCGCATTTGCCGTCGGCCTTGATCTTGTCGATCAGCTCGCCAGCGAGTTCGCGGATGCTGTCCTTGAGGCCGTTGATGGTTTTCGGCGAGAACACGCGCTGCAGCGGTGCGCGGTACTTGGTGTGATCGGGCGGATCGACGTTGATCGGCAGCGGCATCGGCAGATGGCGCGGCGCCTGCGCCTGCATCGCGGCGAGCCGTTCTTTCGAAATGAAGTTGCTGGAGAAGGTCTCGATGTCACGCGACGCCGTGAAGTTCGCCTCGTGGCTCATGATCATCCAGTGGCCGCCGTTGCGCGGCGTCCAGAACACCGGCGGCGCGTTCTTCACCAGATCGAGAATGCGCTTGTGCGGGTCCGCCACGTACGCCGGATCGGCAAACATGTCGAAGTCGTAGACCACCGCGTCAGCGACGTGGGCGGGCTTGGCAACGGCGGCACTCATGGTAGCTGTGCTCATGATTTAAAACTCTCCAAAAGGGTTCAGTGTTCTCAGCGGCACGCCAAGGACGCTCTGTGCAGCGTAGCGAGCGGGTGTCTGGCGCTGACCGCCGGAGCGCAGGAAGCGCAGTGTACGTAGCAGTACATGAGCATTCCGAGCACCGCCGGGCAGCGTCAGACGCACGCGCAGTAGCTGCACGGAGCGTCCTCAGCCGCCCATCAGCGAACGGACATCGATCTGGCCGGTCGCCAGGCCGGCCATGAAGCCGCCATCGACGTAGAAGCAAACGCCATTGACGTAGCTGGCGACATCGCTGTTGAGGAACACCAGCGGGCCAGCCTGCTCTTCGGGCGTCGAGCGACGGTTGATCGGCTGCGCGGCGGCTTCGAGCACCGATGCCTTGGTCGCCGATTCGAACTCCTTCATCATCGGTGTCTGCGTCGGGCCCGGCATCGTGCAATTGATGCGAATGCCCTTCTTGATCAGGCTCTGCGACAGCAGCATGGTCCAGGCGATCACGAGTTCCTTGGAGAACGAATAGCCTTCGCGCACGGTGTCCGGGTTGGCTTCGCACCACTTCATGAATGCGTCAAAACCCTGCTGGCCGATCGCTTCCATCAGCACCGGGATGCGGCGGCTCCAGCCGAGCCCCCCATTCGACGAAATGCTGACGATCGCGCTGCCTTCGGACATCAGCGGCAACATCTTTTCGGTCAGGTGCCGCGTGCCGGCGAAGTTCACCTTCATCACGTCCAGCGCCGGGAAGGTCTGTGGCAAACCGGCGCAGCTGAACAGCGCGTCAACCTTGCCGCCGACCTTTTGCACGGCAGCGTCGATCGATGCCGGATCGCGCAGGTCGACGTGGGTGAACGAGGCCAGCGGCAGCTTGCTTTCCTTGTAGTCGAGGCCGTGCACTTCGGCGCCGTGCGCGAGCAGCAGCTTTGCGGTCGCCTCGCCCATGCCCGAGAAACAACCGCTGACCACAACCCGCTTGCCCTTGTAGCCGAGAAAATCCGTCATTGACGCGCTCCTGCCTTGTTTTGTTGATCCGGGGTGGACGCCGCAGCGTCCGGCCTGCAGCACAAACTATTCTTCTTCGATGACGATGATGCGTTCCGGACAGGCGCGCGCACCGCGCCGTGCCAGCTCTTCCATGCCGGGCGGCACGTCCACCGTGTCGACCGCGATATAGCCGTCGTCATTGAGCGGAAACAGCGCTTCCGAAACCGCCGCGCAACGTGCGTTGCCGGCGCACGACGCCTTGTCGATACGTAATTTCATGAGTCTCTCCGGTGCATCACGTGCACGATTTCGTGGTCGCCGGACCGCGCTGGTCAGCGCGCGTTCCGAGCGACGTTTGCCGCCCGCATTGTAAATTTGCTGAGCATGCTAAGTAAATGTATCCTACTCTCGCGCTACCAACAACAGTGTCGACCAGCAATCGCTGTGCAAGTTGCACCAGCCGGCAAGTCGCCTTGCCCTGTGCCGGCAAAGCAGACAGGTTCCATGATCGACTCTGTTGATCACGGCTGGCAAGGCGATCGATGCTTGGCAGTCCGCGCGGCCGGCAGACCGCTCTCCTCCTGCCGCGAACCTTGAGTTAATGCGAGACAGACCCAGGCACGGCAGGTCGCAAGCGCCGGCACCACAATCGACAGGGCGCTGACGCCCGTCACGGACACGAGCGAGGAGGATCAGGATGAGCGATGCATCGACGGTCTTCGACCTGCACGGCAGGCTCGCGCTCGTCACCGGCGGTGCCAGCGGCATCGGCGCCGGCATTGCCGCCATGCTTGCCGCGGCCGGTGCACACGTCGTGATCGCCGATCGTGATGCGGTCGCGGCGACACGCACGGTCGCGGCACTGACGCAGCAGAGCCATCGTGCCGATGCCGTGTCGCTCGATCTCGCCGACGAAGCCTCGATCGTCAAAGCCTGCGCCGAAGTCGTCGATCGCCACGGTACGCCGTGGCTGCTCGTCAACAACGCCGGCCTGCAGGATCGCGAACGGCTGCTCGAAACGACCGCCGCGGAATGGGATCGCATGATGGCGGTCAACGCGCGCGGACCGATGCTGATGATCCGCGAGATCGGCCGCGCGATGGTCGCCGCCGGTGCCGGCGGCCGCATCGTCAACATCGCATCGAACTCGGCGCGCACCGCCGCGGTCAATGGCCTGGCTTCATACGCGTCATCGAAA